>JAGVEE010000221.1 GCA_020058405.1 Sphingobacteriales bacterium | reverse complement strand
TTCAAATAATGCATTACCTAAAAGGCCTAAAATTTTTACTCCTTTGTTGTTTTCTATATGACTGAGTTCTGTAAGTTCTACCAGAATATTTTCGTAATAAAGTTCATTTATTTTTAATTGCTTTACTTGAGTTTCATATACTTCTAAGCTAGAGCCTGCTACTCCTACGCTTGTTCTGTTTTTTTTGATGGCTTGTTGTCTGTAATAAGCCGTGTTTAGTACCAAGCCTGGAGCTCCTGTATCAAAAATAAAATTACCACGTACACCGTCCACTTCTGCTTCCATCAATAATAAATTATCGGCACGTTTTAATGGTATTTTTAAGGTATCAAAATCTCCTTTAGGTGCGGAGCTAAGATAAGTCCAGCCGGGGGATGCGGCTGCCAATATACTTGGATCTTGAGCATTTGCTCTCATCCCCAGTAATAAAAAAAAGAAAACAGTATATAAAAAATGGTTTTTCAAGTAATGCAAATTTAATGTATTTTGTATCTTATTATGAAGAAAGTAATTGTCATACTCGTGTTACTTTGCTTTGGCAACAGCTTATATGCACAAGACAGCACGAAGCTTAACAAACCCCGACTCTATACTGCGCTTGGTATACAAGCCACTGTTTTATTTGGCGGCATGGCTTGGTTAAATTATGTGTGGTATGATGGAAGAGAAAAGTTAGGCTTTCATTTTTACACTACCGATGCCAAAGGTTATTTACAGATCGATAAACTCGGACATGGTTTTGGCGCCTATCAAGAAAGTTTAATCGCTTACCAATCGTTACGCTGGGCGGGGGTATCTAAAAAAACAGCTTTGCTTATTGGTGCGCCTATGGGATTAATTTTACAAACTCCTATAGAAGTGTTTGATGCGATGTATGATGGCTATGGGTTTTCTACGAATGATATGATTGCCAACTTTAGCGGTTCAGCCCTTTTTACCGTACAAGAAATATTTTGGAACGAACAAATTATTAAACCAAAATTCTCTTTTTCGCCTTCACCCTATCGTAAGTTTCATCCCGGTAAATTAGGCGAAACGCCAGCACAAAGTTTCTTTTTAGATTACAATGCTCATACCTATTGGTTGAGTTTCCCTGCACAAAAAGTATTGTTTACCCAAAAGGTTCCTAAGTGGTTAAACTTTGCAGTGGGTTATAGTGCCAACGGAATGATTGGCGAATTTGAAAATGCAACTACTTATAACGGAAACCCTATACCAGAATTCGAACGATACAGGCAATTTTTATTTTCGGTGGATGTAGATTTAACGAAAATTAAAAGCAGGTACTCGAGCGTTCGTACTTTGTTAGATGCGTTGAATAGAATTAAGATACCTGCACCAACCTTGGAGATTAACAGGGTGGATGGGCTGAAGTTGCATGGGTTGTATTTTTAGTACAAAGTACATTGTACAATGTACTTTGTACTGGTTACAGTTGTACTATTTTGATGGCTCCACGGGCTACAAGGATGAATACGATGATGCCAATGAGCAGATCGGGGTACATGGAATGGCTAAGGTATACAAGGGTTCCGGCTATTATAACGCCTAGGTTTACAATTACATCGTTAGAAGTAAAAATCATGCTGGCTTGCATGTGTGCTTCTTTACTTTTACTTTTTTGTAAAAGGTATAAACAAAGCGCATTTCCAAGTAATGCAAAAAAAGAAATAAAAATCATCAACTGAAATGAAGGCAATTCTTCTGCGTATATAAATCTTCTGAGTACTTCTGCAAAACCAATTATTGCCAAAGTGAATTGAAAGTAACCCGCCATTTTAGCAATTCGTTTTTTTAACATTATTGTTCCGCCTATTGCAAATAGCGCCATGCCATACACCAAACTATCGGCTAGCATATCAAGGCTATCTGCCAATAAGCCCATCGATTTAGCTAGTAAACCTGTGGCAATTTCTAATACAAAAAAGAAAAAGTTTATGGCTAGTACTTGTATTAATAAGGAGCGTTCTTGTTTTTCATTGTTGAGGTTTATGTTTGGCACATCAACTTCAATACTGTTTACTAATTTAGTATCGAACTTTAATTCATCGAGCTTTTGAAAAATTGCCTCTTCATTTTCGGTATGAAATACTTGTAAGGTCCTGTTCGGAATGTCGAACTCTAAACCTTCTATCCCAGTTATATCAGATAACTTCATTCGAATCATTTGCTCCTCCGAAGGGCAATCCATTTTGGCAATGTGGAAGGTGGCTTTTTTTATTCTAGTCATGAAATAAGAGAATGAAATATAATAACGCTTCAATGTAGGTTGTACAACCTACATTGTACTAGTACTTACGTTTCGGTGCTTTCTTCGTATTAGTTGCGTTTACGGTCACTCCTTTACCACTTGCACGTTTGTTTCCTGCCGGTCTTCGGTTGCGGTTATCGGGGTTGTTGCGTGAGAGTGTTTCTACTATTTTATTTTCTGAGTTTGTTTTAGTTTTTTTCTTATCTCGTTTTTCAGGGTTTTCACTTTTGGTAGAAGAAGATCCTTTTATCATTTTATAAATAATGGCCATTTCTTCTGGTTCCAAATCACGCCAATCACCTAGTGGCAATCCTTTCAGGCTGATGTTCATAATACGTACACGCTCCAACTTCACTACATCGTATTCGTAGTATTCGCACATTCTGCGTATCTGCCTGTTCAAACCTTGTATCAATACAATTCTAAAGGTATTTGCCGAT
>JAGVEE010000382.1 GCA_020058405.1 Sphingobacteriales bacterium | reverse complement strand
TAAGTATACACGCTCGTTTCTGAAATAAACAAGGCAGCTTTGATAAAAGGACGGTGAAATTAGGGGGTTGAATTAAGAAATACTAGAATTTGATTGAGTTTTATGCCATAAGAAATTATGGTATGAAAAAAATTATTACGCTCCTTTTTATTACATCATTATTACTAATGAATAATAAGCAAACACATGCGCAAGTAACTATTGAAGATATTAATTTTCAGTTGCGCGATATGTATAAAAATTTAAAACGATCGCCAGACAGTGTTCCGTTTTTGTTTGATATGTCTTCGCATGTGATAGAAGATAAATACTATCGATCTGTAAACGATTCTGATTATATATCAAAAGGATTGTTTCTAACGATGTATGAAGAAATGCGATCAGCTGCATATGATACGAGTATTATGGAGCCTTCAGATTCTATAGAAATACGAATGCGCGATCGAAGCAGAAATGATACGGTAAACATATCTATACTAAATGCAGATTACGCTACTTTTTTAGATGATGCATTTATGAACGAGGGTCAGTATTACAATTTAACTGATACTACAATTAATGATGTTGCTAACAGAACAGTTGAACCCTTTTTGTTAAAGAATGTATTTGTAAGCACTTTAACTACGCCTGTAAGTTATTTCAGGAAAGTTATATATCGGATTGATTCATCATTTGTTTTTTCTAAGAGAGAATTTCATGGTATATCGAATAGAGATTTAGATCCAGACTATGCACGTTGGAAAATAGATTTTGGAGAGGGAAAAGGTTGGAGAGAATTTGACCCGCTTGTAAGCACCAATTTTTTAATATTGTATCCAGATACAGGAGCCTATGATATTAGCATTGCAGTTTTTTATTGCGATCCATATCCAATGTGTAACACATACCCAAGTAAATTATCTAAAACGAGTATTTATATATTGAATAATGCGGTTCCAAAAGACCCGGATTTAAGCTACGATAACTTTCCGAACATTACAGTAGGATTATACAAAGGCTGCGGAGAAATGAAGGGAGGAGTTTACATCCCACAAAAACCTTTCATTATAGTAGAGGGAATTGATTTATTAAACACACGCTCTATTCCAGTATTGTATGATGAAAACGTACAAATAAATTCTTCAAAAAAACTAGGCTTGCTATCGGAATATAACTATGATTTTTACATAGTAAATTTTAACGATACACATTTAGACATGCGTGAAAACGCAAAAGGAATTGTGGCCTTATTAGATTATTTAAAAAGCATTATGAATACAAACGAGCAGTTTGTAGTATTTGCCGAAAGCATGGGAGGTATAATAGCAAGGTATGCTTTAACGTATATGGAGAATGATTTGTATACACAAAATCCGAATGCAAGCAAGCCATCGCAAATGCACAACACGAGGCTGTATATTTCTAATGATGCACCGCATCAGGGAGCTACGGTGCCAGCGTCTGTGCAAGCTTTTTATAGAAATACTGAGAAATCTATTTACTATAAAATATTAAAGGGAATAGATAAATTAATCCCCTTGGTTTCTGATAAAAAATATTGGAATGATGCACTTAATCACACTTCTGTACAACAACTTTTAGCATATCATATTGATGCTAATGGTCCTCATCCAAATAGAGTGCAGTTTATGAACGAGTTGATTGCGCTTAACCCACAAACAAACGGTTACCCAGCATACACAAAAATGATAGCCTTTACAGATGGTTTATTATCTGGTCAGCAGCAATTGAAAATTGATAATAATATTTTAAACCCTGGCGATAACTTATTCGAATTAGATATTATGTTAAAAGTTAGAATATTTAAACGGATAAGTATTGATTTATTACGAGAAGAAATTGATTTAAAAGCAGTAGATGTACATAACCCTTTTGAACCAGTAAATCGGCATAAAACTAGGTTTTTAAAACATATAAAGTTTAAAGGTTGTTTACGAAGTTTTTTACGATTAGACATACCTGGTTATATTAAATGCGGAATTAGTTATGACAATTCAAACCAAGTAATACCAGCACAAAATTACACATCAAATTACGACACAGAAGCAGCAGGATTTTTTTCTATATTATCAATACTTTATGATAATGTAGATGCAATGAGTTTTCATAATAAATTTTTTCAGAACAATGCATTTATAGATTTGAATACAGGCGAGCTAAAGACAACATTTACATCTAGTAAATACTCTCCACTTAGTTATTTAAGCACACCAGAAATACATATTAGGTTAAAGATTGCTTCAAAAGGTTTTGCATTTATACCCGTTCATTCTGCAATAGATTTCGATTATCATAAAACCTTAAATATTTCTACCGACTATAATTTGTTACAGCATAATGTTCAAGATTTTCTATTGGCTCATTCGCCTTTTCATGTGATATCTGGGTTTAATTATAATTACAAAAATTATCCAGATAGTGCAAATGCTGCATATAACAATACAAACTGGTCTCATGGTTATTTTACGAATACAAGAATTGAAGATGGTAAAGATCATAAATATTTATGTAGGGAAATTGGTGATTCTATAATTTATATTAACAACTTAAACTTAGGTATTAGGAATGCTGACTTTCAGTTTCAAGATGTGCAAGCTGGAGTACAAAACCCAAATTATATATATGATAATTCAGTGGCAAATCGCAATAAAATTAGTTTTGTATATTCTAAGAAAAAC
>JAGVEE010000131.1 GCA_020058405.1 Sphingobacteriales bacterium | reverse complement strand
TTTCGACATTTCGACATTTCTAAAATTCGACTCTTCGAAACCCTACTTCCACAAATTCATCAACTCCAAGTGTATCTTTTCTTTGAAAAACAATTTCGTGCTCTTTTCAAATGAGGATGTAAAATCGGATACATAGAATTTATGTTGCGCGGTACGTTTTTTAGCCAATAGATTTTTCTTACTCAATACCTTTTTAACATATTCTGCTACAATTTCTGCCGAATCTAAAATGGTAATATCGCGTTCGTAAAATTCTGAAATTTCTTTTTTAATGAGTGGGTAATGCGTACAAGCCAATACTAGTGCATCTACCTTTTTTAGTTTAGTTTTTGATAAATAAGAATTGATAATCGTTTTAGAAATATTGTTATTAAAAAAACCTTCTTCTATCATGGGTGCTAACAAAGGAGTGGCAAGCGACTCCACATTTAGTGCTTCTTTTTTCTCTTTTATTTTACGCGCATATACATTTGATTTTATAGTAGCTTTAGTACCAATAACTCCAATGTTTTTTAATTTTTTATGTGAAATGATATAATCAACCGTTGGATCTATTACATTGATAATCGGAATTTTCCCTTTTATCATCGTATTCAAATCATCGTAACCCAAAGAGGAAGCGGTATTGCAAGCAATTACAATGGCTTTGCAATTTTGATCCATTAAAAACTGACCAATTTTAAGCGAATAATACTTAATAGCTTCCGGCGATTTATCGCCATATGGCATATGGGCAGTATCGCCAAAATAAATTAATTGCTCATTCGGGAGTAAGGTGTTTATTGCATTTGCTACAGTAAGTCCTCCGATACCCGAATCGAAAATGCCAATTGCTTGTTCTGTTTTGCTCATAAAAAAAGTCGCCTGCTTAAGGCGACTTAAATATAAAGAAATATTGAAATCTATTCGATTATTTTTTCGGACCAGCAGGTTTAGTTGCTGGAGTTGCTGCAGGTGTTGCAGGCGCTGCTGCACCAGCTGGCATGCTAGCTAATTTTTTCTTTACTGTTTCCATCATATCATCAGATGGTTGTCCGTAAATTACACTTCCTGCGCTTGTATCAAATACATACGCATATCCTTTTTCTTTTGCAATTTCAACAATTACATCTTCTGTTTTCTTTAAAATTGGAGAATACAATTCTTCTTTTTTCTTTCCTACAGACTCTTGTGCTGTTTGTTGAAATTCTTGTATACGTCCTTCTAAATCAGAAATTTCTTTCACTTTAGCATCCTTAATTGGATCGGCCATGTTAGCAGCTTGCGATTGGTACGATTGAACTTTTTGTTGATATTCGTTCGTCATCAATTTTAATTGATTCTCTAAACTTGCTGCAAATTCTTGCAATTTTTTATCTGCTTCCTTTACTTCTGGTAAAGAAGCTAATAATTCTGCTGAGTTAATATGTCCGAATTTTGCACCTTGTGCATTCACTCCCACCACTGTAAACAGGGATATTAATAATAAGATTGTAAACTTGTAAGTCTTTTTCATTTATAAAAATTTTGAGGCAATATACTATTTATTTTTTCTGGGGCGTAGGTTTTGTTGTTTTTTCGACTTTATCTGCTGATTTTGAGCCAGTTTTAGCTCCCGAATAATCGCCTGGTTTATACCCTAAAGCGGAAATCACATCGTTGCTTTTATCTAATTTACTACTTGTATACAACATGGTAGCATCTCCAGATTTATCAAAAATAACCCCGTAAGAGTATTGATCGGCATATTTATTAATCGCCTCAAATACCTTGTCTTGAATAGGTTTTACCAATTCTTCTCTTTTTTTGTATAACTCGCCTTGGAAACCAAACTTTTGCTTTTGGTATTCTTTTACTTGTTTCTCTTTATCTACAATCTCCTGCTCTCTTTTAGTGCGCATTTCGTCTGATAATAAAACCTGCTCCGCTTGATATGATTTATACATTTTTTCGATGGCTGCATAACGCGTGTCAATTTCTTTTTGCCACTCTGCCGATAAATCGTCTAATTGAGTTTGTGCCGATTTATATTCTGGGATGTGTTTTAAAATATACTCCGTATCAACAAAACAGAATTTTGTTTGTGCATTTGCCATTAGTCCTGTAAATACAAATGCTAAGGATATCAATAACTTTTTCATAATATGTGTTTATTAATAAATGTCGGTTATACGTACAACGAATAGTTAGTAGCTCTAGTATTAAAATTGCTGCCCAATTGAAAAGTGAAACTGACCGCCACCTGCTCCTGGGTCGCCAGGAATTTCGTCGAATCCATATCCATAATCCAAACCTAACAATCCAAATATTGGTAAGAATATACGCACGCCCGCTCCTACAGATCTCTTCATATTATTATATGGATTGAAGTTTCTGAAAGTTGCATACGTATTACCCGCTTCCGCAAATACCAATCCGAAGATAGTAGCCGATTGGTTCATAGTAATTGGATGACGAAGCTCTAAGGTGAATTTGTTATAAATAGGCGCACCAATACTTCCAAAATTTTGGTTTGGCACAATAGAGTTGTTCTGATATCCTCTCAAACCTATGATTTCAGATCCTCTCAAGAAATCAAATCCCGCTAATCCATCACCACCTAATTTAAATCGCTCAAATGGCGAATTTCCAATGTCGTTGTTATAAAATCCTAAGAAACCAAAATTTGCTTTAGAGTTTAATACTAAATCTCCAACTAGTCTTGTGAAAAACGATGCATCGAATTTCCATTTATGGTATTCTATGTATTCATATTTCACATTACTTGCTGCATTTGTATAATCAATTCCTGTAAATAATGAAAAAGGCGGAGTAATTTGCAAACTCAACGAAATGTTTGAACCTGATCTTGGATAGATTGGTTGATCGGTAGAATTTCTAGAAAGCACATTTGTTAAACTTATGTTTTTAGATTTTCCATTCGCAAACAAGAAGCCTGCATAATTATTTAAGTTATAAACTTGATAACTAACCGAATGATTAATCAAGAAAAAATCATCTGGTTTTTTTAATCGTTTACCCAAACTAAACGACACTCCGTTAATTTCTATTGACTGACGAGAAGCATCACCCTTTTTAAATCCGTTTGACTGCGTTGTTCTAAAAATTGAGGCAGTAAAGAAATTTGGTTTTTTGCCACCTAACCATGGCTCAGAGAAAGATAAACTATATGACTGAAAAAACAAACCGTTCGTTTGTGCACGTATGCTTAACTTCTGCCCATCTCCAGTTGGCAAGGGATCAAACTTGCCAGCTAATGCATTTTTCATCGAAAGGTTAGTAAGACTCAAACCTAAAGTTCCTACCGCTCTACCACCACCGAAACCTCCGGATAATTCTATCTGATCGGATGGTCGTTCAATTACTGTGTATTCAATATCTACCGTTCCTTTTATTGGATCTGGTTTCGGATTTACACCAATTTTTTCTGGATCAAAATATCCTAATTGAGAAAGCTCTCTGTTTGTTCTAATAATTTCTGAACGCGAAAATTTCTGACCAGGTTTTGTACGAATTTCACGTAAAATTACCTTGTCATTCGTTTTCTCGTTACCTCTTACAATAATTCTATCAATGGTTGCTTGAGGACCTTCGCGTATAATTAAGTCCATATCAATGGTATCATTATAAACGAGTTTTTCTTGTTGGTCTACGTTGAAAAATAAATATCCATCATCTAAATATAAAGAAGAAATATCTCTACCATTTGGATTCATTTCTAAACGTGTTTGCAAGGTTTTCTTACTATACGTTTCGCCTTTTTTAATTGCTAAAATTCCTTGTAAAGTTTCGGTACTATACTTTGTATTACCATAAATGTTAATGTTACCAAAATAATACTTCGGTCCTTCGTAAATATCTAACTCTATTCGTAATGCTTTTTTATTTAAATCATAAACAGTATCACGTATAATTTTGG
>JAGVEE010000019.1 GCA_020058405.1 Sphingobacteriales bacterium | reverse complement strand
CTGGACATTACACTTGGAACAAAGTAGACATTGGGCCTTACCTCAATATTTTAACCTTTAACAACATAGAAGGTTACAAATTACGGGTAGGTGGTAGAACCAATATACAGTTTAGTAACCAATATATATTTAGAGGATATATTGCCTATGGCTTCCGAGATCAACGCTTTAAATACAACATACAAGCAGAAAAAATTATATCGAGAGATTTGTGGACCAAAGTAGGGGTACAACGTAGAGAAGATATAGACCAAGTAGGGGTAACGTTTAGGTATGATGACAGTCCGATTTTCGGCGACGACCAGAGTTCTTTGTATGCAACTACTTCGCAAATTACACGTTTTGCATTGTTCAACAGAAAAACAGAAAGCAGATTTTGGATTGAGCGAGAATTGAAAAAAGGAATTACCACACGCATCACCTTACAAAATATAGGCTATGAACACTTTTTCGCCAGCACTCTTGATTCTATAAATAATTTAGGGCTATTGCAAGAAGATTATATCACCTCAGAAGCAGTTATAGAAACTCGCTTCGCCTGGAATGAATTGCAAGTATTAGATAATAACAGACGATATGTGGTAAGTGCGCCTCGCATACCAGTAGTTACGCTGCAATATGTAAAAGGTATTAAAAATGTGTTCAATTCTGATTTGAATTATAGCAGGTTCAATGTAAAAATAAATCACCGTATGCGCTTAGGTTTCCTTGGGTACTCAAGGTATATTGTGAATGCAGGAAAGGTATTTTCGAATGCACCATTTACCTTATTGCAAGTGCATAGAGGTAATCAAACACCCTTTTTCGCTTATGCAACCTTCAATTTAATGAACTATAATGAGTTTATAAGTGATGAGTACGTATCGTTAGATTATGTGCATCATTTCGAAGGATTGTTTTTCAACAGAATACCCTTAATTAGACAGTTGAAATGGAGGGAGTTAGTTTCTTTAAGAGCGGTGTATGGAACGCTAACGCCCAAAAACCAATCAACTGTAATTTCCAATTCGTATAGTACCTTAACCAACAAGCCGTATTTAGAAGCGGGTTTTGGCATAACCAGTATTTTCAGAATTTTAAGAGTCGACTTTGTATATAGATTGAGTTATACTGATGATGCATATAAACAACAATACGAGCAATTACAAAGAAATAACGGAGTAACCGATCCATATACAATCAACAGATTTGGAGTTAAGTTCTCTGCACAGTTCAACTTTTAACGTAATTTTTGGGCACGGTCGAGCAATTTCGTACCTTTGATGCTTTATATGAAAAAAGTAGCTTTTTATACACTTGGTTGCAAGTTAAATTATTCTGAAACATCGTCTATTGGCCGTTTATTTATAGATAATGGTTACGAGAAAGTAGATTTTCATGAAAAAGCAGACATCTATGTTATAAACACATGTTCTGTTACCGACCATGCTGATAAAAAATGCAGAAAGGTGGTGAAAGAAGCCTTAAAACATTCGCCAGAAGCATACATTGCTATTATTGGATGTTATGCACAATTAAAACCACAAGAAATTTCAGAAATACCGGGAGTAGATATTGTGTTGGGAGCGTCGGAGAAATTTCAACTGATGGATTACATCGGAGAATTACAAAAATCTGAAGGCAAAGCAAAAGTATTTCAAAAAACCATTGAAGAAGTAGACACTTTTGTTTCTAGTTTTTCTTACGGCGATAGAACCAGAACTTTTTTAAAAGTACAAGACGGTTGCGATTACTCATGCACCTTTTGTACGATCCCATTAGCCCGAGGAGCAAGTAGGAGTGATACCATTGAAAACGTGGTGGACAATGCAAAACAAATAGCCTTAACGGGTACTAAAGAGATTGTGTTAACAGGCGTAAACATTGGCGATTTTGGCGATAAAGGAAAATATAATTTCTTCGATTTAGTGAAAGCATTAGACGAAGTAGAAGGAATAGATCGATTCAGAATTTCTTCTATTGAACCTAATTTATTGAGCGATGAGATTATTGAATTTGTAGCACAGTCGAAACGATTTGTACCACACTTTCACATCCCATTACAATCTGGCTCTAATAAAATTTTGGCATTAATGCGAAGAAGATATAAGCGAGAATTGTATGCTGATAGAGTGGCAAAAATAAAAATGCTTATGCCAGATGCATGTATTGGAGTGGATGTAATTGTTGGGTTCCCGGGCGAAACTAGAGAAGATTTTATTGAAACCTATAATTTTATTAACGAGTTAAATATTTCGTATTTACATGTGTTCACTTATTCGGAGAGAGAAAATACTGTAGCGATAGAAATGGAAGGCAGTGTACCCGGATCTTCACGTGCAGAACGAAATAAAATGTTAACCATATTGTCTGAAAAAAAACGCCGTAGTTTTTATGAAACACAAATAGGTAAAGAGGGGATTGTATTATTTGAAGCAGATAGCAAAGATGGTTACATGCACGGCTTTACCAGAAATTATGTAAAAGTAAAAGCCAAATACGATCCAATTTTAGTAAATGAATTAAAAGAAATTAAACTTGTTAGCATTGCCGAAGATGGCGACGTTGAAATTTCTGAAACTTTAGTCTTTAGTCATTAGTAGTTAGTCGTTAGAAAGCACCAATAAT
>JAGVEE010000408.1 GCA_020058405.1 Sphingobacteriales bacterium | reverse complement strand
TGCAAGCCAATGGCCATACCTATTATTTCTGCAAGATCGCATGCAGCTATGGCAAGCTCTGCCAAAACATACAAAGGTATATTTACCCATGATGGATAAATTTTACGTGATGCTTGCGCTAAATCTAAGCCTCTTACAATCCCTAACCGTGCACTTAAACTTTGGAGTAAAAGTGCCATTAAGTTCGACATTAATAGAACCCATAATAACTGATAGCCGAACATACTACCACCTGCAATATCGGTAGCCCAATTACCCGGATCCATATAGCCTACGCTCACTAAATAGGCAGGACCTACAAATGCGAAAAACTTTTTCCATTTGTTTTTCCCTTCGGGTATTTGTACACTTCTATGTACTTCGCTCAACGATTCTTCTTGCATCTTATTTGTTAAATACTAAAAGGTTTTTTGCAACTTCTTTACTTATAAATAGTGGTTCGTTTTTTTCAATCCGTATCCAAAAAGAATTATCGTATTCATTCTTATCTTCTACAGTTACCAACACTCCTAGCCCTACTCCTATTTTCTCCAGGTGTTTTAAAAACGTAGCACTGTGTTCGCTCACTCCAGAAATATTACCCACAAAGCCAATAGGCATGTCGTATAATACTTCCATCTTTTTATTCGTAAATACTCCTTTCTTACTCGGTATCGGGTCTCCATGCGGATCATATTGTGGTGCACCCAAATAATCATTCAACTTTTCTATTAATTCATCTGATTCTACATGTTCCATTTGCTCGGCAATATCATGCACCTCGTCCCACTTAAACTTTAACTTATTTACCAAAAAGGTTTCCCATAATCGGTGCTTGCGTATAATATTTACTGCTACTTTTGTACCTGAATCAGTTAAGCTTACTCCCTGGTATTTCTGATAATTTATCAGCTCTTTTTCTGATAAACGCTTTAACATATCGGTTACAGAGGCCGCTTTGGTATTCATTTCTTTTGAGATGTCATTCGTACTAACTTCTGAAGCTTGTAACTCTTGTAGTTTATAAATTGCTTTTAGGTAATTCTCTTCAGTATAGGAGTTTTTCATCTAAATATTTTTTTTGACTCGTCTAAAATACGAAAATATTTGATTCTTAATACACTTCCCAATTTATCGGGTCCTTTCCTTGTGAAATTAAATACGCATTCGCTTTCGAAAAATGCTTACAACCAAAAAAACCTCTATTGGCAGAGAGTGGTGAAGGGTGGTTTGCTTCGAGTATAAGATGTTTTTTAGGGTCAATTAAGTTCTTTTTAGATTTAGCATAATTTCCCCAAAGCATAAATACCAGTCCGTTTAAATCAGCACTTAAATTTAAAATTACATGATCAGTAAATTGTTCCCATCCTTTTTTCTGATGTGAGACAGGTTTAGCTTCTTCTACTGTTAATACCGAATTCATTAATAAAACACCTTGTTTTGCCCATACACTTAAGTCGCCATGAGTAGGTATGTTTAAGAGCAAATCTTCTTTTAGCTCCTTATATATATTTCTTAATGATGGTGGTATCTTTTGATTTGGCTGCACAGAAAACGCTAATCCATTCGCTTGTCCTGCTGCGTGGTAGGGGTCTTGACCAATAATTACTACTTTATAATCTGAGTAAGGTATGAGTTTAAAAGCATTAAAAACAGCTTCTTTTGGGGGATAAATGATTTTATTAGCTAGTTGTTCATCTATTAAAAAAGTATTTAATTGAATCATATAGTCTGAATAAATCTCCATTTTAAGATGTTCAGAAAGGCCAATACAATTCTTTAGATGTTCTAACATTGTTAATTATTTAATAATCATTTAATATGTACTATATTCGCACACAATTTATAAACTAAAACACAAATCAAAGCAAATGAGAAATCTATTTTTAAAATCGTTATTAGTAATTGGGCTAGCATCTGCTATAGTTGCTTGTTCTAAAGACGAAGAAGTTGCAGCACCTGCACCCACTTTTGTTGGTAAATGGAATGTAAATTCTGAAATTACAAGAACAACTTTAGGTACAAATGTATTGCGTAATGATACATCTGAGTATCCAGCAAACTTTGCCACTTTCGAATTCAATTCATCATCAAGTATGTTTGCAAACGTAGGTGGTATGTTAGATACATTAGAATACTCTTATGTAAATGGCAAATTAACTTTAATTAATTTTGATCCAATTGATGGCAACGATACATCAATTTTCAATAAGGTAACTTTATCTGCATCATCTGCAATAATAACAGATTTAGATACTACTGTTACTACAAATGGTTTACTAATTTCTGAATACACTATTAATTTGAGCAAATAATTTCAAATTATATAAGCATAAAAAAACCTTCGTAAATAATTACGAAGGTTTTTTTTATGCTTACAAAATTGAATCTTATTCGAACCACTTCATTACTTCCTCTTTCGTAGGAATGGCAATTTCTAATTTCATTTTCTTTCTCATACCGCCCATATCGTTAAATATTTTATTTGGGTTTGCAGCCTTTAATTCCTCAACAGTGTGTATGTTCATTTTATTTAATACAGGAACCCATTCTGTTGGTACACCTGCTTCCACAAAATCATTTACACTCGCTACTTTCTGAATTTTTTCTGGTCGCATTTGCGGGAAGAACAACACATCTTGGATTGATGCTTGATTGGTCATAATCATGGTTAAACGATCAATACCAATACCCATACCTGCTGTTGGTGGCATCCCGTATTCTAATGCACGTAAGAAATCATAGTCAATAAACATGGCTTCATCATCGCCTCGTTCCATTAAAGAAACTTGCTCTTCAAATCGTGCGCGCTGATCAATTGGGTCGTTTAATTCTGAATAGGCATTTGCTAATTCTTTTCCATTTACCATTAGTTCAAATCGCTCTACCAATCCTTCTTTGGTTCTGTGTTTCTTACATAATGGCGACATTTCTACTGGATAGTCGATAATAAAAGTTGGTTGAATGTAATTTCCTTCACACTTTTCTCCAAAAATTTCATCTACTAATTTACCCTTACCCATACTCTCATTCACTTGTATGCCTAATGATTTGCATGTATCTCTTAATTCAGCCTCGCTCATCTCCGAAATATCAATTCCTGTAAATTCTTTAATAGAATCGTACATGGTAATTCTTTTGAATGGGCGTTGGAAATCAATCACGTTTTCGCCAACTTGAACTTTGGTAGTACCGTGTAAATCGAGCGCAACTTTTTCTATCATCTCCTCGGTAAAATCCATCATCCAATTATAGTCTTTGTAGGCCACGTAAATTTCCATTACTGTAAACTCAGGGTTATGGGTTCTATCCATTCCTTCGTTTCTGAAATCTTTCGCAAACTCGTACACTCCATCATATCCACCTACAATTAATCTCTTTAAATACAATTCATTTGCAATTCGTAAATACAAAGGAACATCTAAAGCGTTATGGTGAGTAATAAAGGGGCGAGCTGCTGCACCACCCGGAATA
>JAGVEE010000413.1 GCA_020058405.1 Sphingobacteriales bacterium | reverse complement strand
GCTTAGTGAACAAGAAATAACTCGCTTAATGTATTGGATATTTACAATCCACAGCACTTGGCATTCCCAGTGCAAAATATCACCTCATAGCATTATATGGGGATTTAAATTCTGCTCCAGGCTGGCATTCCCAGTTAAATGTTAGACTATCTAACAAATCATTGTAAGAATTGTAAAATTTTTGGAGCTGTGTGCCATAGCACACTATTGGTCGTTCTTGGTATCCACCAGAGGAATCATGCATCATTACATGCATCTTGGTAACAGACGCGTCAAAATTTTCCTGGGGTTCGCACATTCATTATATTGATGCGTAACAAACCCAACCTGTAAATACAAAAAATGTACAGATCTAACTCATGTAAGTTGACCTAGGTCATGGAGTATTTACATTAGATTAGTAAAATCTGGGATCTACATTACGCGAATTTGATGCACTATTGGCTGCGTTAGAAGTACATCGTAATAAACTGCATCGACAGTATATTAGATTCCTGACTGATAATATAGGGGTAGTATATGCCATAAAAAATTAATTTTCTAAAATACATACCGTGCGTGAGCGTGTTATGTAATTATAGGCTATTCTTACTAGTTTACAGTCATCATTAGTACCATAGTATGTATAAGGATAGGAAAATTAAGTTAGTGATTATATTTCCAGAGTAGATATTGGAGACTGTTTCTAATTTAACAAACAATACTTTGATTATTTATAGCACTGTTTTGGTATTATTCAAATGGATAGATTTGCTACTGCAGCCAATGCGCTTACAAAATTGTATAATACCTTTTATTACGAATAAGGTACAGCTGGTATTGATGCCTTTGCTCAAAAAGACTGGAATAATTATATTAATTTTGTCAATCCTCCATTTAGTGTTATTGGCAGACTTATAAATTTCTTATAATATTATGTACCAGATGCTCCCTTTGTAATGATTCTACCATACTGGATTGGTACTCCCTGGTTTTAAAGAGCATTATTAATTTCTGATAAAGGCTACATACTGCCTACTGAAAACTTGTTTGTATAAATACGCTAAACAGATAGGTCATCTACCTATATAAATAATCCCTCATGGATTTTCATGCTTCTCATTAGGGGCATACATATTTATGAGGAACCGAGATACTGCCCTCTTATTTGATTACAGGAAATGGACAAACTCATAATGGGAACAATGCATTTTGGCCTCACTGGAGGAGGCATTCCCTACGGCTGGCTAGCTGGTCAAAATGGCTTGGCACTCATATGCTGACTCGTCTAGAATGCAAATTAGTCGAAGCTTAAAGAAGTGGGTGTTATTTGTTCGTGGCACTACTAGAGACAATGCCTTGGCTCCCTCGATATATTTAGTGCTGAAATTTATAGAGGCTTGTGCACGCACCTAAAATCGTGCTTCTATTGAGAGTACCTTGTCACATTTGAGAACTCTGTTTGCTATGTTTAATATGGAGTTTCCAAATACTAAATTAATTACAATGATGACTAAGCGAGTTGAGTAGATTAAAGGTAGAGAACCTGACAGGGGAGCCTTGTGCCCACATGACTGGTTACCAATGTCTCTTACTATGTCCGCTGCACGAAACTTGCCTGTGGAGATTTAACAGGCTTTAGTTTTATGTTTAATAACACAATTTTTTGGTTGGAGAAGTGATACTTCCACGAGTTTGTTGTGTGCGAATGTACGAGTAAGGACAGAATGCATTGAGTTTTAGACTTCAAAATCAAAAGTTTAGCTTCGCGCAGGGTTACCAGTGGGTAATTTCAAGTTGTCACGCTTTGAAGTTTTTTATTAGTTAGTTATTGAATACATTAGAAGCAGCAAGAGTCAATTGTTGTTTGAATTGGGAGGACAACCTTGTGAGAGAGTGTCAATAGCTTTGCAATTATTAGCCACCTATTTTGGCAAAGATCTTCCAATATATTAAGCGCATTCTATGAGAAGAGGCACACTTTCACTTTTGAAGAAATTTGGTTTAGCGGTAGAAGATATAAATCTTCATATGGGTTGGGCTTATGACAGCCAAATGTTCAAGGTTTATTTCCGCTAAGTCTCTCCAATGTAATGTGATTATGATTTTTTCTTTGATATTCTACCAAAATACGGTGTCTTCACTTGATTTCTTTGAACGTTGGGGCATAAGGTATAATAGTTTGTAAAGGTATAAGGATACATCCTATCCTATTATGAATCTGTAGTTGCATGTTTGAGTGGATACATTCTATCTATGATATATTGATTAAGTTATGTTTAATCCGATGAATAGCTGAGAACTATCACGGGCAATATCGGTGTATTGTAGCATAGCGAAGATAGTAAGTTATTGTATAGTGTGAGTGAATGACCGCGGTAGCGGTGACGTGTTGGTGTAATATAAGAGTAAGAGTAAATCAGAGTTGATTAAGTTTTTATATTGTTTTTACATTTGACAATGTAAAAAGTGATGGTTACCTCACTCAAGCCTTAGTTGCTTGTCATGTTATTTATAGGTTGATAAATGAAGTATATAAGTTACATTTAAAATTGAAACATTGATTTAAACATTGATTTAATATATATTATTTATGTTATTATGAGTAGAACTCGTAAGACTACATCGTTGAATATGTTGAGTGCCTTGTAGGACCAGCCTACAATTTAAGAACCTCAAGTTCACGATTAAATTCATGACTAAGGCCAAGGAGAAGAAGCTGACGAAGGAATTCCTCTAGTAAATGAGGATTAAACGAATCAGGGAGTTGGAACTGACCCGTAAAGGCCTGCTGCGGCCAAAGGACCAGATGAAGAACCAAGCTTGGAACCCACAGAAGAATTTTACCGGTAGATCGGGTAATTGGTTCAAAATATTAAATAAGATTTTACCTTAGTTGAATTTGATGCTGAACAATTGTTACATGTATTTTAATCAAATGGGTTGAACTGTGTATCACCTTAGCATTTAGTAAAGGACCCATCTCTATCTGAGTAAACAATGCAGTAAAATATTTTGGAATTTGTTTTGGAAAATGTCTCAAAAATTGACAAAGTAGTGGAATTTTGTTAAGGATTGGTAAAAGGCACTGCAAGCCCAGATCGCTTTGAGTAAACTATACTAGCTGAACTTACAACATCACTTACTAAGTTTGGTTATGTTGATGTAAATCCTGTACCTAGACCCAAGTTTTTAGCAGGAAGTTTAGATTTTGCAGTTGAAAATGTATCAAATGAAGCGTCTGATTTACTTCGTAGAGGTGAGAAATAAAAGTATCATGAATATTCACATGTATATTAAACAGCATCATGGTTATTTGATTGTGGTTTAGAGTTACTGCGCAATTTATTAGTACCATCATTACCTGAAAATTAAATGAAATCACTTGCAGTAACATGTAATATTATTTGGAAGTTAGTAAAGTCTAATTTAGCTAGGTTAGTTGAAGTGGAATAATTAGGTAGTGAAAATTAAATCTTGCGTACGCTAGCCTAGTAGAAATATAAGCGTAAAGGTTCTGCTCTGTATAAAGGTAAAGAAGCTCTTGAATTAGAATCGTAAGCTGCTACTATTTCCACAAAATAAGTTACTGAACGTCTTAAAACGTAAAATTAATTTTAATGTAGTACTTCATCTTTTGGGGGTAGGTCAAGAGGAAGACATAGTTCATAATTCTCATTTGGGGGTCGCTCAAACAATTATGGTTATTCTAATTTTCAACCCTCTATGGGTTTTGATAAAAGATTTAAATCATTTGGTAAATCTTTTTCTTAGTCGCAGGCCCAAGGACCAGCTAGCTCCCACCAGCCACCAAACTAGGGACAGAATAGGAACTAGTGACTATTCGGTAAGAAAGTGGCTTTAGATATACATTTTATATCTTTTATTAACCTTTTGTTGCGCGATGGATTTTTAAGAAGTTCACCAGATGGACGTTTACGATGAACAACTGTATGGTCATTTACAACATTTTGGTAAAGATATAGTTGCGCGCAATGTATTAAATGCGGACATCAATCCGAATGAAATTTATAATGAAGTAGGTTGGGGTAGTCCTCATACAGTTTTAGAAAATAACGCTAATGTATAAGATACCATCAACATGCTTAGTCATTTCAATATTCCTCTACCTTAGTTCACTACAGATTCGGCTAGTATTTAACATTAACAACCATTATATTTACAATTGCGTGAGAAAATTGATGTATGGAGATCAATAGGTTGCTAATAATTTGTATTAGATTGGATTGCAGAAGGTGTTTACTTGCCGATAAAAGGTCACATTGAACGCTTTTACTAGAAACAAATACCACATAATCATGAATAATTAGTATATTGGGAAGAAGTTTTATTACCACATTACTTATAATCAGGAGCTATAATAAAGATTGATAAACCTAATTACTAGTGCTAATTTGTATCGCGTAGTTTCTTTGTACCAAAATCCTCAGGGGGTTTTCGATTAGTTTTAGATTTATCACATCTCAACTAATATTTTGAATTTAATAAAGTTACATTTGAGAACTTATCAGTCCTAAGGTATGCTTAACAAGATCTGGAATATTTAATATCATTAGATATTAGCGATGCGTATCATCATTTGTCAATTCATAAAAATATATAACATCTCTTTTAATTTACCATAAACAAATAGTACTATTAGTGTGTGGGACTTCCCTTTGGCTGGGCACCGGCTCCTGGTGTTTTCACAAAATTTGCCAAACAATTGTTAAATGCTATTAGATCACCGTAAATAATTACGAGTGATACCATGTTAATTAAGCAACATGCATAAGATTTAATAGGCACATTTGCCACAGCTTTTCTAGATGATTTTCTGGGTGGAGCGAACAATTTTGAACGTGCGAAACTATTTGTAGCATGCATAGTAGATATGTTCCTACAACTAGGTGTTTGTTTTCAACTATCTAAGTCACAGCTTTTTCCTGTAAAGTAGATCGAACACCTGGGATTTTTACTTTGCTGCATTACAAAATAGTATAAGCTAACATAAAAATAGCTTGCGAAACTGAAAAAGAAATCGTAACATATTATCAGTTTAGCAAAGCGCGGTCGACGCTTAGTGAACAAGAAATAACTGGCTTAATGTATTGGATATTTACAATCCACAGCACTTGGCATTCCCAGTGCAAAATATCACCTCAAAGCATTATATGGGGATTTAAATTC
>JAGVEE010000373.1 GCA_020058405.1 Sphingobacteriales bacterium | reverse complement strand
GCCGTTAACCAACCAATAATAGTACCGATGGCAATACCACCAAATATGAGGGCCATTTTAATTCCTTCGCGCGAGGTTAACACTTCGCCTGTTGCCGATTTCTTTTCGTATAAAAAGATGGTACCTAAAATTGCCAAGGTCATACCAACTGCTGCATATAAATTTCCTTTACGTGCCGACTTCGGATTTCCCATCATCTTTAAACCAACAACAAAAGTTACCGATCCGATTAAATAAGATATTTCTAATAAACCTAAACTACTGTTCATAAAATGTTGCCTATAATTAATGTAAATTCTAATCTTTAAATTCTAAATTCTAATCTCTAATCTCTAAATTCTAATAGCTAAGTGCTAATTTGAATGGTATAAATTCTAAATCCTAAATTCTAATCTCTAAATTCTAATCTCTAATGTAAGTTTCTTCTTTTAGAATTTAGATATTAGAATTTAGAATTTATTAATACTGTTTTTATATATAGCTCCAAAAATATTTTTTAATTCTGTAGCTTCTTCAATTAAGTTGATTCTAAATTGTTCTAGTCTTTCAATTTCGATGTCGAACAACCTTAACCATAATATCGTTTCTTTAGTCTCCTTTTTACAAATTCTTAATTTCATCAAAAAGTCTTTTTCTCCCAATTTTTCGTTAGCCTCTATATAATTGGCTGCTACCGAACCAGATGAACGTGTGACTTGTTTTATATCTTCCTTATTCCAAATACTTTTATCTAATTCTTTAACAAAAACCCTAACATTCTTAGCAAATAAAAATGTCCTCTCTTCCAAATCATATACCCTCTTCACATTCTCCATCACATTCCTACCTCACATGTTTTAAATACTAAATTCTAATATCTAAATTCTAATCTCTAAATCCTAAATTCTAATCTCTAATGTAAGTTTCCTCTTTTAGAATTTAGATATTAGATTTTAGAATTTCTTTCTCACTTAGAATTTAGAGTTTAGAATTTAGAATTTCTTCTATTATTTTCCTTTTTAGAATTTAGGATTTAGAGTTTAGAATTTTTTTCCATTTAGAATTTCTATTTATTATTTTTTCTTAAACATTTCCAGCATACGATCTGTAACTACGAAACCACCAACCACGTTGAGTGTTCCTAAAATTACGGCAAGAAATCCTAAGCCTAATCCCAATATATTTTCTGGATCGCTATCTAACATTACAATTATTGCCCCTACCACTACTACACCGTGTATAGCATTTGCGCCCGACATTAACGGTGTGTGTAATACTGATGGAACTCCACCAATTACTTCAATACCTACAAACACGGCAAGTATAATGAAGTATAAAATTTCTTTGTTGTTTATGATAAAATCGAAAAATTGATCCATGATTAATAATTTTTAAAATTAGTTAGTTAATACACTTAGGTGAACAGCTTTACCTTGATGAACGATTAAAGAACCTTTGGTTATTTCTTCATCCATCTCCCATTTAAAGGCATCTTTATCTGCAAGGTGCAACAATAATGTTTGTATGTTTTTTGCGTATAAATCTGATGCGTTCATTGGCAACAAACTTGGGATGTTACTTTCGCCAATAATGGTTACTCCGTTTTTTACAATGGTTTTATTGAGTTCGCTACCTACAACGTTTCCACCCGATTCCACAGCCATGTCTAAAATTACAGAACCAAAGCGCATGCTTTTTACCATTTCTTCGGTAACTAACAAAGGTGCTTTGCGGCCTGGTATTAATGCAGTAGTAATAACGATGTCGGCTTCTTTCACATGTTTCCCAACGAGTTCTTGTTGTTTCTTTAAGAATTCATCTGATACTCCTTTTACGTAACCACCTTCCATCTTCACGCTATCATCACCTTTCATCTCTATAAACTTACCACCTAATGATTCTACTTGTTCTTTGGTTTCTGGGCGTATGTCTGAAACTTCTACCACAGCACCCAAACGTTTAGCCGTTGCAATGGCTTGCAAACCTGCTACCCCTGCTCCAAATATTACTACTTTAGTTGGTCTTATGGTACCAGCAGCAGTGGTCATCATCGGTAAAATTTTACCAATTTCATTTGCTGCCATTAAAACTGCTTTGTAACCTGCTAAGTTTGCTTGAGAACTTAAGGCATCCATTTTTTGTGCTCTCGAAATACGAGGAACTGCATCCATAGAAAATGCGGAGATACCAGCTTTTGCACATGCTTCCACTAATTCTTTATTAGTAGCTGCGAACATAAAAGATATTAAAATGGCATCCTTTTTCATCATGCCAATTTCATCGGCATTAGGAGCATTTACTTTTAAAACTACATCGGCATCGGCATAAACTTTTGCTTTATCGGCTACAATACTTGCACCGGCAGTGGTATAATCCGCATCGTCAAAATAAGATTTCATTCCTGCCGATTGTTCAATGCAGACTTCGTATCCTGCCTGAACCAATTGTTTTACAACTGTTGGCGTTAAAGCAACACGATTTTCGCGTTCCTTCGTTTCTTTTGGTACACAGATCTTCAAGACTTTATTATTTTATAATTTTTGATAAAAATAAGATATTGATTCAATTTTTGGCACATAATGTTAAAATTCCATTAAGTATGCCTTAATAAATTCGTCGAGTTCCCCATCTAACACCCCTTGAGCGTTGGAAGTTTCTAAATTCGTGCGCAAATCTTTTACTAATTTATAGGGATGAAGCACGTAATTACGAATCTGCGAGCCCCATTCAATTTTCTTCTTGGTGCTCTCTACCGCTTGTTTTGCCTCGTTTTTCTTACGTAACTCCAATTCATAGAGCTGCGACTTTAACATTTTTAAGGCTTTTTCTTTATTCTGATTTTGCGAGCGTTCTTGCTGGCATTCTATAATAATGCCTGATGGTGCGTGTTTCAAACGTACTGCGGTTTCTACCTTGTTCACGTTTTGTCCGCCTTTACCACCTGCACGGTAGGTATCCCAAGAAACATCTGCCAAATTAATTTCAATTTGAATAGAATCATCTACCAATGGGTACACATATACAGAGGCAAAAGAAGTATGCCTGCGGGCATTGGCATCAAAAGGAGAAATACGCACCAAACGATGTACACCGTTTTCGCCTTTTAAATAACCATAGGTAAACTCCCCTTCGAACTCGAG
>JAGVEE010000135.1 GCA_020058405.1 Sphingobacteriales bacterium | reverse complement strand
ACATCAGGGGTAACTCAAGTATTAAATACATGGTGCGAGGTGTTGGTTAAGTTTGGTGAGGAGTACGGATTAGATTCATCAGGCGTTACAGTTTATCCTGATTTAACTAACTCTTCTACTTGCTATGCTTTTGCTGGTTCATTACCTGAATTTGATTTTATTGATTATGTAGATAACAATTATATTTTAGATTCATCAGGTAGCTTGTTTATGACAAATATACCTAGAGCATTAACTCATATAAATAGAAATCAATCGATGTTTTTAGGTGGTTATCAAAATACAGATAACGATATTGATAGGTTTGTGGTTATTACTTATGATAGTGCAGGAACATTAATTGATGAGTACCAAGTAACAAATCAATATGACACACCCGCCTCTGATGAAGATGATAGATTTTTAAAATTTATTTGTGGATTTAATCTAAATGATATACCACAAGCACAACTAATAACAGGAACGCAACCTATACTTACCGACTCGGTTTATTCATACGATGTTTATACAGTTGATGGAAGTAGTAATAAAACAAGTGAAACGATTACATTCACCATACTTGATGAATGTACACCATACGAATCGTTTGAATTACACTTTCAGAATGTATTCGGGTTCTTTGATTCATTTGTTTTCACATCTAAATCAAATACCAATGTTTCTATTAATCGAAAGGAATATAAAAAACAAACAGGAACAATAGCGGCAACTTCATTTGTTACTACTAAAGCAGATAGAGGTTATCAAAACTATTTCACTTCATCGAATAAAAAGATGACACTAAGAAGTAGATGGATAACTGAAACAGAATACGCATGGCTTACTGAATTAATTGAATCACCTCAAGTATTTTGGAACTACAACGGTGAATTAATTGCCATCAATATAACCAACTCAGAATATGAACTAAAGAAGGTAGCCAATGAAAACCTTATTCAAGTTGAACTACAAATAAAACTAAGTACTAACAATTACAGACAACGATACTAATGTTAGGATTTAGATTATACATAAACAATACTGAGGTTGATTTAAAGGATAGTTTCCCTTTATCATTCAATGCTCAGATAAATGATATTCGTGAGCCTGACAAACGTACAGCCACTCACAGTAAGACAATCACTATTCCCGCTAGTAAAAGCAACGTAGAGTTGTTTTCATACATTTATGATATACATGGGATAACCGATACTAGCGGAGTGGTTAATTTTACACCTGACTTTAACCCTAATTTAAAAGCTGAGTGTTTAGCTATATTTGATGGGGTAGAAGTTTTTAGAGGGATTGCTCAATTAACAGAAATACATATTATCGATAATAACGATATTGAATTTGATATTGTTTTACTTGGTCAGTTGGTAAACCTTTATGATAAGATTGGTGATAACGAATTAACTGATTTAGATTTTAGCGAATACAATCATGACTATACGACTGCCAATATTGAGGCTAGTTGGTTAAATAGTTCAGGGTACTGCTATCCAATGATTGATTACGGTAATAGCAATAACTTAAATAATTTTAATATCAATAATATGTACCCTGCTATTTTTGTAAAGCAGTACATAGATAAAATATTTAGTGATGCAGGATGTACTTATACTTCTGAATTCTTTGATAGTGCTTTTTTTCAATCATTAATCATTCCTTTTAATGGAACTAATTTTAATATCAGTAGTGCAGAAATAACAAGTAGAAAATTTAGATCAAGCAGATTAACGACAGATTTAACTTATAGCGTCACGAATGCATTGGTTTCAAATACTATGGTTTTTAATGACGATAGTACTGCTCCAAATTTTGATAATTCAGCACAGTATAGCACAGCTAACGGGCTTTATGTAGTTGGTACAGGATTACAGGGTACGTTTAATTTTACAGCCTTCTTAGATGTAACTGCAATTTATGTTCCGGACACTCCTGCGGTTGCAATGGTTCCAACTCAGGTTATTATCGTTGATATAACAATAGCTAGGTTAGATGCAAGTAATAATGTTATTTCTTATTTGAATACTTATCAATTAAGAATACGCCCACAAGGATTTGACGTAACGACTACTTATGAAACAACCTCTGCATATAGTAATACAAACACTGATTATTTAACAAATCAAACAGGACAAATATACATTCAATCAGGAAATGTTCTATTGAATGAAGGTGAAAAGGTAGGTGTATTTATTTCAAGGTTCTACTCTAACTCAACCACCGTTGGAGCA
Organism: Sphingobacteriales bacterium; assembly: GCA_020058405.1. Lineage (GTDB taxonomy): Bacteria > Bacteroidota > Bacteroidia > Sphingobacteriales > Sphingobacteriaceae > CAJBVG01. Next base: position 1,344 of record JAGVEE010000135.1, on the reverse strand, counting down.
TTAGCTTCAGCAGGATTAGGAAGTGGTAGTGGGGGCAACTGGTCATCAACAGAATTATTTAAGGATGGTGGCGGAAACTTATATGATGGTGATTATACCATTAGTTATAACATAGGTTCATACTTTTTAAACAATGTAACGGATGCATCATATATCGAAGGTATTCCAATAGAAATGTCTAATGCTGTGCCGAAAGGAATAAAGCAAAAGGATTTTTTGAATGGTATAATTAAGATGTTTAATATCTATTTAGAACAGGATTTATCATTAAGCAATAATTTTATTATCGAGCCTCGTGATGATTATTACTATGATACTATTGGAACAGGAACATGGATGGATTTATCTAGTAAAATAGATGATGAACAGGTATTAGATATTCAACCAATGGGTTCACTAGATGCAAAGAAATACATTTTTAAATACAAAGAAGATAAAGATTATTTCAATCAAGATTATATTAATCATTGGGGGGAAACGTACAGCGAAAGACAGATTGATATTACCAATGATTTTATAAAAAGCGAAAAGAAAACAGAAGTATTATTCTCTGCTACCCCTAGTGTTGGCTCACCATCTACGGATAGGGTTATTCCTAGAATATTGAACTATGATTTACAATCAGGAAATGTTTCGCCAATATCTTCAAATATTCGTATTCTTATTTGGTCAGGATTAAAAGATACTAACCAAGCATGGACGATTACAGATAGCGCAGGAACAAATACCTATACTCAATATCCGTATTGTGGAATGTTGGACGATCCGTATAATCCGACAGTATCTTTAGATTGGGAAGTGCCTGATGAAATTTACTGGACGAGCGGAAGTGAAGATATAAACTATACTAATAAAAACCTTTATAATCAATACTACAAGAAATTCATAACTGAGATTACAGATAGGAATAGTAAAATAGTCAAAGGATGGTTTAATATAAATCCATTCGATTATTCAGAATTAGATTTTAGGAAGTTATATTATTTCAAAGGTGAATACTTTAGATTAAATAGAGTTATTGGTTATAATCCAATTAGTGATAACCTTACTCAGTTGGAATTTGTTAAAATCAACAGAGGCATAACAACTGGTTTTGTAATCACAGAAGCTGATAGTATTTTATTAGAAGATTTTAAGCCTCGATTTAAGCCTCAATTATTGATTGGTGGTAATATTGCCCCAGAGAATGTTTTGGTTACGGGTGAAGAAAATAGAATAGCTGATAGCGTTATGTCAGGATTGGTTAATGGAAAAGATAATACAATTGGCGAATGGTGTCAGCACGTAAACATTGTTGGTGATGGTAATTTAGTAGGTGGATATTCTAGTGGTGTGGTTATTATT
>JAGVEE010000247.1 GCA_020058405.1 Sphingobacteriales bacterium | reverse complement strand
GGGTAATGTACTTGGGACTTCATCTGTTTACATAACTGCTGCATGGGGCAAAACAGACCAAGCCGATTTTTATAACCAAGCAGTTGAGATTGAATTTGAACTATCACCATCAATTTTAATGAAAAAAATTATTGAAATAGAACGGGTTATGGGTAGAGAACGGATAAATAAGTGGGAACCTAGAATTATTGACATTGACATAATTTGTATTGAAGATTTAATTTATGAAAGCGATTTATTGATTGTACCTCATCCACACATGCAAGACAGAATGTTTGTTTTACATCCAATTGCTGAATTAAACAATGATTGGCAACATCCAATTTTAAAGATGAATGTAATAGAGTTAATACAAAACTGTAAGGATAAATTAGAAGTTCGTAAATTAACAATTGGATAATATTTAGTAAGTTTGAATATAAGCCAAATAAATTTAAACCTATATAGTGTCACAAATTTACAATCTCAGTTACTTGCAAGATGTGTCGAAGGGCAATATTGCATTTATGTTAGACATGATACATATTTTTTTAACTAAAACTCCTGAAACGCTTGATATACTTAAGAAAGAGGTTGAAGCAAATAATTGGGAAATGGTTGGATTTTATGCTCATAAACTAAAGGCAACGTATGCTTACATGGGTATGCTAGAACTAAAAGAGTTGCTAATATTGGTTGAAAAATCTGCAAAACAAATGGAGAATTTACATGAAATACCAGTTTGGTTTTCATCTATATATAAAGCTACTCAACCCGCACTTTTAGAGATTGCGGAACATAAACAATTATTAGAAAAAGCATTATAAATAAAAATTATGAAAGTATTAATTGTAGATGATGAAGAGATGGCCATCAAAATGGTAGAACATCAGATGAAACTAGACGGTTTTGAAGTAATTACAAGTACAGATGGTAGAGATGCCATTGATTTAATTAAATCTCAAGAACCAGATATTGTAATATCTGATATTATGATGCCATTTATGTCGGGTTTAGAATTATTAGAATTGATAAAAGCAGAACAGAAAAAAATTCCAGTAATCTTAATTTCAGCATTAGATGATGTGGAAGTTATACAAACGGCCATAGGCATGGGTGCCGACGATTTTGTGATAAAACCAGTGAAAATGGACGAGCTATCGTTGAGGATTAAAAGGGTGTTGGCTAACCATAATATGGCTTAATACCAGAAATTTTACAATTAATGCATTTGTTTGGTCGCATTTTTGCTTATGATTGAGTAAAGATTCAACACATGAAAAGTATTTTAAGTTTTATTTTACTTAGCACACTGACATTGAGTGCTTCTGCTCAATATAATTTCACAAAAGTTAGTGATTTAGCAATAGGAAATAACAGGTATTCGAACATTTGGGGCTACACTCAAGCCAATAAAGAGTACGCTTTATTAGCTTGTCAAGGTTCATCAACCTTAACCGATGCTTGTGCAATTGTAGACGTAACCAATCCAGCAAATCCATCAACTTTATTCAAAGTACCTGGCCCGAACTCTTTATGGAGAGAAATTCGTACTTGGCAACATTATGCCTATGTAACCACAGAAGCATCTGATAATACATTTGGAATTACCATTGTTGATTTACAATACTTACCAGATAGCATCAGAACAAAGCAGTACACTGCAGATGGTGTAATTAGTAATGTGCATGCTTTACATATAGACAATGGCTTTTTATATTTATACGGTGCAAATAACCCTTTATCACAAGGCGGTGCTTTAATATTAGATTTAACAGATCCTTGGAACCCAGTAGTTGCTGGTTCATATGCTACAAAATATGTACATGACGGAATTGTAAGAAACAATATTATGTACTCTGGAGAAATCTTTGACGGAACTTTTTCGATTGTAAACGTCAGCAACAAAAGTTTACCAGTTGTCATTAATCAGCAAGTTACACCTAGTGCATTTACACACAATACATGGCTTTCTACCGATTCTAAATATCTGTTTACGACAGATGAAAAGGCAGATGCTTATGTTACCAGTTACGATGTTTCGAACCCATTGAATATAGTAGAATTAGACAGATATAGAAGACCACCTTCAGGCGGTGCTATTCCTCACAATACCTACATTTTAAGAGATTCTTTAGTTACCGGAACAAACACAGATTGGTTACATACTTCTTATTATACAATGGGCACAACCATTGTGGATGCAGCAAAGCCAGATAATTTAGTAGAAGTAGCACATTATGATACTAGTCCGTTAACCGGAAATGGTTACCAAGGAGCATGGGGTGTATACCCTTATTTACCTTCGGGTAAAGTGTTGGTTTCGGATATGGAATTAGGCTTATTTGTATTACAACCAAATTACCAACGCGCTTGTTATTTAGAAGGTACTATTAGGGACGCTGTAACAAATTCTCCCATCCCTAATGCTCGCGTAACATTTTTAGGGAACTCACATGTTAAAAATTCTAAGCCTAATGGCACTTATAAAACAGGTATTGTAACACAAGGTGATAACATAGTACGTTTTACTGCTCCAGGTTACCAAACTAAAGAATTAACTGCTAACCTAGTAAGAGCATCTGTTACAACCTTAGATGTTCAATTAACACAAGGTGCTAATGGCATTGCCCATGAAAAATCATTTGATGGTAAAATATACCCTAGCAATGTAATAAATGAGTTATACATAGAAAATCCTAGTAATAAAAAATTACTTTTAG
>JAGVEE010000029.1 GCA_020058405.1 Sphingobacteriales bacterium | reverse complement strand
CCAATTTTTGCATTATTTTGGTTTAAAACGGAAATTAAGGTAACAATGATACGTGATCCTGAGCTACCTAGTGGGTGACCTAAAGATACAGCACCACCGTTAACGTTTACTTTAGATGGGTCGAGGTTTAATTCTTTATTGTTTGCTAATGATACCACGGAAAAAGCTTCGTTAATTTCATAAAAATCAACATCTGCAGGACTTATGCCTGCGTGTGCTATAGCACGAGGTATTGCTTTAGAAGGCGCAGTAGTAAACCATTCTGGAGCTTGTTGTGCATCTGCAAATCCGCGGATTATTGCTAATGGTTTAATGCCTAGTGCATCTGCTTTTTCTTTACTCATTAATACCAATGCCGAAGCACCATCATTTAAAGTACTTGCATTCGCCGCAGTTACGGTTCCATCTTTTTTAAATACTGGTTTCAATCCCGGTATTTTATCAAACTTTACTGATTTAAATTCTTCGTCTTCATTCACTACTGTTACACCGGCTCTACCTTCAATTTCTACAGGAACTATTTCTGATGTGAACAATCCTTTTTCATAAGCAGCTTGTGCTCTTTTGTATGACTCAATAGCAAAGGCATCTTGATCTTCACGAGAAATATTGCATTCTGTAGCGCATAATTCTGCTGCAGAACCCATGTGGTAATCGTTGTATACATCCCATAAACCATCACGAATTAATCCGTCGGTTACGGTTTGGTGTCCTAATTTATAACCTGTTCTAGCTTTATCTAAATAATAAGGAACATTGCTCATGCTTTCCATACCGCCAGCTACAACCACGTCATTATCTCCTAATTGAATGGATTGTGCTGCAAGCATAACAGCTTTCATGCCCGAAGCACAAACTTTATTGATGGTTGTACTTGGCAAATCGCCTAAACCAGCGAATTTAGTTGCTTGAGTTGCAGGAGCCTGACCAACGTTTGCTTGTAACACGTTGCCCATGTACACTTCGTTAATTTCTTTTGCATCAATTCCTGCTCTTTTAACCGCTTCTTTAATGGCAATTGCACCTAATTTTGTAGCTGACAATGAGGCTAATGAACCGCCGAAACTACCCATCGGCGTACGAACCGCCGATACTATATATACTACTTTCATTTATTGTATTTTTTGTGTTTGTGTGGTCAAAAGTACTAATTTTTTATTTATTCAACCTTTAAGCAAATTGACTTTAATAGTCTTATAACTTTTTTATTCTTAATTAGTATATTTACCATTAAATAGGCCAATAAATGTTTAATTTCCTGAATAAAAACACATTAATCAATAAGCTAAAACAGCAATTAAAGGAAGAGCAACTTGCGAGGAAAGCTGCTGAGGTGCGATTACAGGAATATACTTCGAATTTTTCTAGTTCTAAAGAGTATTTACTTTATAAGATTAAAGAAGAAGAAGACGCCCTCAAATCAACAGAAACTCAATTAGCACTTACCGATCTAAAACTTCAAAATTTATTAAATTCTGTTAGTGAAATAATATGCCGAATTAGTATCGATGGATATATTACATATGTAAATGAGGTCGCAAAGCTTAAGTTAGGATTAAGTTCAGAGAAACTTATTGGTAAAAAATTCACAGATGTGTTTGATGCACATGGCGAATTTGGGATTCAAAAAAAAATTAATGATTTTTTAAATAATCAATCCAATAACTACATCGAATATTATATAAGTGATAATTCTAGTAATCAATTATGGATAGGGCAAAGTTTATCATTAGTTAAAAATAGTAATGGCGAGGCTATAGAGATTAATTCGGTTCTTAGAGATATTAGTGTTATAAAAGAGTACGAACAAAAAATAGTTACAAATAACTCACGACTAGAAAACTTAATTGGAAATTTAAATTTTGGAATTTTAGTTGAAGATGAAAACAGAAATATCGTTTTAGTAAATTCTATTTTCTGTTCTATGTTTGGAATAGATGCCAATCCTGCGAATATGATTGGTTTTGATTGTTCGGACTCTGCAGAGCAATCGAAGCATTTTTTTAAAGAGCCAGAAAAATTTGTAAGTGATATAGATATCGTATTAAAAAACAGAAAAAAAGTTACTGACTTTCATTTGCATTTGGTTGATAACAAGGTTTACAGTAGAGATTATATCCCAGTTTTTATAGATGGTATATACAAAGGACATTTGTGGTTGTATAAAGATATTTCCGAACAGCACCAAACTTATTTAGCAATTCAAAACTCTGAAGAAAAATACAGAGGTGTAATGGAAAACATGGAGTTGGGATTAATGGAAGTGGATAATAATAACATTATAACGAAGGTATATGAACGTTTTTACAATATGTTGGGCTATAAGCCAGAGGAAATGTTGGGAAAGAATGCGATAGAGTTATTATTATCAAATGATCATATAGATAAAGTTAAGGATGTATCCCAACTGAGAATAGAAGGACAATCTAGTGCCTATGAAATTGAAATACTCAATAAAAAGGGAGAGAAAATTTGGGTTTTAGTAAGTGGAGCTCCTATTAAAAATATTAAAGGAGAGGTAATTGGCTCCGTAGGTATTCATTACGACATCAGTGTACAAAAAAATATATTAAAACAACTCGAGATTGCAAAAAATGAAGCGGAGCTTGCTCGTATGGCAGAAGTTAACTTTCTTGCAAACATGAGTCACGAAATTAGAAATCCAATTAACGCTATTATTGGATTGTCTAATTTAATGTATGATACTGAACTTAACGAGCAACAATATGAGTATTTAGAAACTATAAAATACTCTTCAGAAATATTAATGAACTTGATTTCTGATATTTTAGATATTAATAAAATTGATGCAGGTGAATTACAAGTTAATAACAAAGAAACTAATATTATTGATTTAACGAAAGCGATAATTAAAACCTTATCGTTTAATATTCACAATAAAAACATCAGTATAATCGAAGAAATAGATTCTAAAATAGACCATCACGTTTTAACTGATTTAAACTATTTCAATCAGATTGCTATGAATTTAATTGGTAATGCAATTAAGTTCACAGAGAAAGGGTATGTAAAAGTAGTAGTAAAATTAATTTCTGATACTGTAGATGGGTACAAAATATTGATGGAATTTAT
>JAGVEE010000103.1 GCA_020058405.1 Sphingobacteriales bacterium | reverse complement strand
TCCTTTGCTGCATACAATTCTGAAATGGATTATTGGCATCTCTATTTTTGTAACTTCAAATGCTTCGATTCGAACTTTGCGAGCTTTCATTTTTACATCTTCACCGCGACGAGCTTTGTGGTAGGCTCTTTCTCCGTCGATTCTTAAGGCAGAATACAGTGGAGATACTTGTTCAATTTCTCCTTCAAACGTTTTAGCCGCTTCAGCTATCATCTCTTCGGTAATATGGTCGGTAGGGAAGGTGTGATTAATTTCTGTTTCTAAATCGTAAGATGGAGTACTCGCACCCAAAGTAATAGTGCCCGTATATTCTTTTTCTTCGGCTAAAAACTCATCTACTTTTTTGGTGAGTTTACCTGTACAAATAATAAGTAGTCCGGTAGCTAATGGATCTAAAGTACCTGCATGCCCCACTTTAATTTTTTTAATACGTGTTGAATTTCTGATTTTTCCAACAACATCAAAAGAGGTCCAACTTAATGGCTTATCTACGAGAATTAATTCTCCATTTTCAAAATCGAAAGCAGACATGTTGTTGGCAATTAATTTTAAATGATGGTAAGTTCGATGCCCATGAAATATAGGATAATAATGGTTGCACCTACAATAATTCTATAATAACCGAATACTTTGAATCCGTTTTTTGTAATAAAATTGATGAACGATTTAATGGCAATAATGGCCACAATAAATCCTACTAAATTTCCGATGGCTAATAATTTCCATTCTTCTGCGCCGAATGTAATTCCAGATTGATAATAGTCGAGCATCTTTTTACAAGTTGCAGCAAACATGGTTGGTACAGCCAAGAAGAAAGAGAATTCTGCAGCTTGTTTTTTGCTGAGGCCTTGTGTTACCCCGCCAATAATGGTGGCAGCAGATCTGGAAACCCCCGGAATCATTGCGATACATTGAAACAAGCCTATTTTAAATACTTTTGGAAAACTCAGTTCCTCTTCAGTTTTATGTTCTGATTTGCTGAGCCATTTATCTATCAGTATAAATACAATACCACCTAATAAAAGCATGATGGCAACTACAATAACATTTTCGAGTAATGAATCGATCCAGTCTGAAAGCAGAATTCCAAAAACTGCTGCAGGAATAAATCCTACAAAAAGTTTTAAGTAGAAATTAATACTTTGAAAAAACTTTTTCCAATACAAAACCAGTACAGAGAGTATGGTTCCAAATTGAATGGCAATGGTAAATAATTTGGTGAATTCAGCATGGCTGATTCCCATAATGGAAGTAGTTATAATCATGTGCCCAGTAGAAGAAACAGGAAGAAACTCTGTAATGCCTTCTACAATGGCAATAATAATAGCTTGAAAAACGGTCATTAATCTCTAGGTTTTTTAAGAATGGCAAAAGTTACAATCCCAAAACCAGCTAATACTACAATTGGAGCTAAGGTAATTTTACGAAAATCAAGAATGTCTTCTGTTCCCGACATCAATATAAAACCTAATACAATAGTGGCCATTCCAATAAACAACCATTTGTAATTATCTTTTGAAAAAACGAAGTCTACTTTTTTTGCAGATACGTTTTCTTCTTTTTTTGTTTCTTTTTTGCTCATATTATTTTCTATATAAATCGTCGATATGTTGGTTTAAGTATTTATTTACTGCAAAAAACGTGCTAAGGAATGAAATAAGTATCCCCATAGAAATGATGCCAACAAAAAGAATGGCAAATTCGGTGAAATCTTGTAAAATTATTAAGTCGGGAACTTCGTTACGTGCTAAAAATAAGGCTGCTATAAGCAAAGAGATGGCAATTAATGCACCTAATAATCCGTGTAAAATTCCGGTGATGATAAAAGGTTTACGTATAAATCCGCGTGTTGCACCTACTAATTGCATGCTTCTTATGATGAAACGTTGAGAATACATGGCTAAACGAATGGTGTTATTTATAAGTGCTACAGCTATTAAAAGTAAGGTTGCGCCAAATACAATAATGATGATGCTTATGGAGCGAAGGTTTTGATTTACTAAATCCACTAATGATTCTTGGTAAACCACTTCTTTCACAAATTCTTTACTTTTTAATTTATTGCTGAATTTTTTTATTTCTGCTTTGGTGGCAAAATCTGCTTTCAAATAAACATCTATGGATGCAGAAAGCGGGTTATACCCAAGAAATTTCACAAAATCTTCGCCTAAATCTTTAGAAAGGTTACGAGCAGCTAATTCTTTGCTAATGTATTCTGTAGATTTAATGGCATCGTTCTTCTCAATTTCCTTTTGGAGCTTGAAAATATCGGCATCACGGGCTTCTTCATCCAGAATTATATTTAAAACAATATTTTCTTTGACGAAATTACTTAGGTTTTTACCGTGTAAAACGATAAGCCCTAATAGCCCAACCATCAACAAAACCAAGGAAATGCTGAAGATGGTAGAGATGTAAAATGTTTTAATTCCTTTTTTAGGAGCTTGTTCAGAATTCTGACTCATATCAATTCGCTAACGTGCGAAGATAAAAAATTTAATAAATTCGCAGGCAATTAAAGCATATGGATTATCAATTTAGAAAGATCGAACAAGATTGGCAGCGTTATTGGGCTGAAAAAAAGGTATTTAAGGCTGAAAACAATTCAGAAAAGCCTAAATATTATGTGTTAGACATGTTTCCGTACCCATCTGGTGCAGGATTACACGTTGGTCACCCGCTCGGATACATTGCTACCGACATTTTTTCGAGGTATAAAAGATTGAAAGGGTTTAATGTATTGCACCCAATGGGCTACGATTCGTTCGGCTTGCCTGCGGAGCAATATGCCATACAAACTGGGCAACATCCGGCTATTACTACCGCAGATAATGTGGCACGTTACCGCGTACAATTGGATAGAATTGGTTTTTCATACGATTGGGATAGAGAAGTAATGACCAGCGATCCGGCATATTATAAATGGACACAGTGGATTTTCAAGGAGTTATTTAATTCTTGGTACAACAATGATGCTAATAAAGCGGAAGACATTAAAACGCTTGTTGCAATGTTTGAGAAAGCTGGAAATGCGAAAGTAAATGCAAATCAACACGAGCAAGAAATTTTTACTGCCGATGAATGGAAAGGCTACAGTGAAGAGAAGCAGCAAAATATATTATTGAATTACCGATTGGCTTATTTGGCGGATAGTTGGGTGAACTGGTGCCCTGCATTGGGAACGGTATTAGCGAACGATGAGGTGAAGGATGGATTTTCTGAACGCGGTGGTTACCCAGTGGAGCAAAAATTAATGCGCCAATGGTCGATGCGCATTACCGCTTATGCCGAACGATTGCTAACAGGATTGGATACGATAGATTGGCCAGATGCAGTGAAAGAAATGCAACGCAATTGGATAGGGAAGAGTAAGGGATCGAGTTTGAGCTTTGAGAACATCGAAGTGTTTACCACTCGCCCCGATACTGTATTCGGAGTTTCATTTTTAGTCTTAGCCCCCGAACATGAATTAGTGGATCAAATTACCACTGCCGATTGTAAAGAAGCTGTAGAAGCGTATAAGAAAGCGTCAGCGATTAAAACCGAGCGTGATCGTATGAGTGATGTAAAAACCATTACAGGAGTTTTTACGGGAGCTTATGTTAAACATCCATTTACGAATGAAGATATTCCGGTGTGGATTGGCGATTATGTATTGGCAAGTTATGGTACCGGTGCGGTAATGGCAGTGCCCGCGCATGATACAAGAGATTATGCTTTTGCAAAACATTTTAAATTGCCGATTATGCAAGTAGTAGAAGGTGGCGACATCAGTATAGAAGCCTACGATGCCAAAGAAGGGATTGTAATTAATTCTGATTTTTTAAATGGCTTAGATGTAAAAGAGGCCATGCAAAAAATGATTGAAGAAATTGAGAAAAGAAATTTAGGAAAAGGAAAAATAAATTACCGCTTGCGCGATGCAGTATTTGGTCGCCAACGTTATTGGGGCGAACCTATACCTGTGTATTACAAAAATGGCATGCCTTATTTAGTAGATGATGCTAATTTACCTTTGGAATTGCCTGCGGTAGATAAATTTTTACCTACCGAAAGTGGTGAACCACCATTGGCGAGGGCAAGCGATTGGAAATACGAAAACCAATATGAATATGAATTAACTACCATGCCAGGTTGGGCAGGATCATCATGGTATTTCTTGCGATACATGGATCCGAAAAATGCGAATGAATTTGCAAGCAAGGAGGCATTGGACTATTGGAACCAAGTAGATTTATACATTGGAGGTTCGGAGCATGCTACTGGGCATTTATTGTACTCGAGGTTTTGGAATAAATTTTTGAAAGACAAAGGATATTTAACTTTTGAAGAACCTTTTAAGAAGTTGATCAACCAAGGGATGATACAAGGCCGATCGAATTTTGTGTACCGTATTACTGGAACAAATAAATTTGTATCCTACGATTTAAGAAAAGAACATCCAAACACTGCATTACATGTGGATGTTAATATTGTAACGAATGATGTATTGGATATTGAAAAGTTTAAAGTTTCAAATCCCGAATATGCAAATGCGGAATTTATTTTATCGGATGGGAAATACTTATGTAGTGCAGAAGTCGAAAAAATGTCGAAGTCGAAATTCAACGTTGTAAATCCTGATGATATTATAGAACGTTACGGTGCCGATACTTTGCGTATGTATGAAATGTTTTTAGGCCCACTAGAACAAAGTAAACCTTGGAATACCAATGGTATTGAAGGTGTGTTTAAGTTCTTGCGTAAGTTTTGGAAATTGTTTCACAACGATGCCTTTGAATTTATGGTAAGTGATGAACAAGCAACAAAAGAAGAATACAAAGCATTGCATAAAATTATCAAAAAAGTAGAAGATGATGTAGAACGTTTTTCGTTCAACACCTCAGTAAGTAGTTTTATGATTTGTGTGAATGAACTTACGGATTTGAAATGTAACAAGCGAGAAATTCTTCGCGATTTATGTATTGTGCTTTCGCCTTATGCACCGCACATTACAGAGGAATGTTGGAAATTATTAGGCGAAAAAGAATCGATTACTTTTGCAAGCTACCCTGCATTTAAAGAAGAATATTTAGTAGAATCTGAATTTGCATATCCAGTTTCATTTAATGGCAAAACAAAATTAAATATACTAATGCCTATTGATGTTTCGGAAGAAGATGCTAAAGCAACCGTCTTAGCAAATGCCGATGTACAGAAACAAATGGAAGGGAAAGAGTTGAGGAAATTTATTTTTGTAAAAGGAAAGATAGTGAATATCGTTTGCTAGTATGCTCGTGTGCTCGTGGGTGCTAATAGCACACGAGCACACGAATTTATGAGCACACGAACTCACTTTACTTCAAAGCAATACCAACTTTTATTTTCCTTTAATCTTTGTTCAGCCTCTGGCCTCATTCCTTCCGACATCCAATTTAAGTATTGATTTAATCTAAATGGTTGGTTAAGTGTAAAACTTGGGTTTATTAACCAGTCTTTCCCTTTGTTATCTGTCATTTCGATTCTACCACCATTTAATTCTATAACATATTTGCCTTTGTTCACTGGCACAAAGAAACATCTAAAATTTCTAGTAGGGTAATCCCATTTTCTAGCACCATATTTTTCATTTAATGGTAAGATTGAAATTGGTAACATTTCTACCGTATTTATATATACACCAGTACCCTCACCATGTAAAGAGTCTCCTCCACCTGAGATTAGTCCGAAAAAACTATTTTGCCACAAATAACTAAATACAATTTCACCATAATTAGTTTGCATTGTATCTGGAATTTTTACTTGAAGCCAAATCGTGTCACCGATGTTTATAATGCTGTCTATATTCCCACTTAATTTGGCTTCAATAATTACGTTTACATCAGAATATAAACATGCAGGTTCGTTACAGTATCGTTCAGGATCACATGAACTTGTGATAAATAAAATAAATGGAATAAAAATTAATGTTATTTTTTTCATATCATATTAATTTGAACAGTTGTTAGTCCACCAATTTTGTAACACCATTAAATTCTCTAAATCATTAGTATTTATATTGGGGTAGTTGTTTATAAAATCATTTTTCCAATCGCAAAAGTTATTAGTATTGGGAGTAAAGTTTTCGTATAGATTTCTGATTGTATAATTATGAATATTATCATATCTTTCATTAGCTCCATCAATTATATCATAAAAAATCCCTGTATTTATCCAGCCTTGATTAAACCAAGGTACATCTTCAAGTGCTAATGGATAAGGAAAATAATCAGTAAATCCTGAAGATAATCTTACCCATGCTAATCCATTAGGTTGAAATCTGTAATGATGCGTCTTGCCAATAAATTCTGCCCATGCTTCGTTTACTTGTATTTTACCATAGTTTAATTCGGTTCCACAGCCATACGTACCGCAAGGACTACTTGTTAAAAAGTTTGATACTATTTGTGTAATTATTTCAATCCAATATATTTCTCCAACCTGACGAAACAAAGAAGCATGACCTAATTCATGGAACATTATTTGCATAATATCGTCAGAATAGTTAGCAGACTCGGTAGCACTTACTCTTATTGTAATATCGGGCAACAAACCTGAAATCATATTCACAAAATTAGGTTCGGTATCTAATAAATTTTTATCAAAAAATAAAGATATAAAATTTAAAAACATAGCTGCAGGGTTTGTTTTTATATGACCTAGCATAGGTGTAGATGCTGCCCCACTACTCAATGACCAATGTGCATAGATTGATAAATCGTTGGGTGCTGCATGAATATTGTCTTGTTGGGCGAACATGCGGTGATGGTGAACTGCGTCGAGTATTTGCGCCCATAACCTTTGTTGAGAATGGTTGTTAAATGTTAAGTTAATAGATCTCCTCATACGACAAGAGCTATACCAACCAAATGAATGTTTAGAGCCTATTATAAAATTAATGCTTAATTGTGCAATGGTTCTAATTCCAGGACCTAGAGTATTGAATGGTTTTACAGTTGCGTATTCGTTTTTTGCATGCGTGCCAATAATGGTACCCACATTAAATCGCCATGGAATTTTATAATTCCCGAATACATCTGTATGTGTGCTTATAGGCAATCCAAAAACTAAGGTCCAAACTTTTATATTGGGAACGGGTCTGTTATAACCAGTTTTTTGGTCTTTGTAAGAAACGTTTCCAAAAGGTTGTTTAAATAAACAAGCCCATTTTCTTCTTTTAAATGCAGCTACGTTTGCATCCTCAACATATCCGGAGCTAATTAAGGCTTGTATTTGTAAATCTTCGTCTTCAATTTCTGGCAAATAGAGTTCGTCTAATTTTTCTGCAGAGTTTAGTGTTCCTATAGCAGCATCAACAGATGAGTTTGCTACATAGATAATATACAAATTTCCATCTTTATATTTCTCAAAATCTATAGTGGTGGTTTCTTCCATTAACGAGTCGTTTGGGTATAAACTCATATCTGCAAAAGGGTAATCCATTATCATTAAATTGGTGTCTGCTTCTAAAATTTTTAGCACTTCAGCCAATATTTCTTCTGGATTAAATTTATAATAATTGTATATCCTATTGGGGTTTAAAGAGGGTTCTCGTTCTAATGTTGCAAGTGCATTGTAAATATTTTCAATTGCAAAGGGGTTAATGGAATTACTCGCTATAGAAGCTACATCTTCTGAATTTAATGCATCCTCCGACTCTATAATATCTAATTCTTTTTTACAAGAATTTAAACTTATCGAAAAAGTTAGCAATGAAAATAAAAGTAAATTTTTAATTTTTGTTGAGCGAAAAATAGTTTTATTCATGAATCAATTTTTATTGCAAAAACAAATGCAAGAAAAATTTCAGTTATAAGCTAATCGCCTAGGAATCACTTATGAATAGCAGCGGTATTTTACAAAAAAATGACTAATGTTCATTAGTTCGTATGCTAATATGCTCGTGTGCTCGTGGGTGTTATTAGGTTAGTTTGTCTTATGAGCACATAAGTTTATTTTAAGATTTTTAATAAGTGTTTTAAATTATCTGATTCGATAATATCAGCATTTTTATTTATTGCTTCAATATTTTTTTTGTTAGAATGAACATTGTAAACGGTAACCATAAATCCGTTTTCGTGTGCCTCTGAGATTTGTTCTTTCGTAGTCTTATCAAGAGATACCACAATACCTTGAAGTTGATATTTTTTTGCGATACGAAGCCCATTATTAAAATCAGAATAAACAAATATTTTTAGTTCTGGTCTTAGCATTTTCATTGTCATTATCATATCTTCTCGTTTTAATTCTAAGAATACATTGTTTTGGATATTGTATTTATCAATTATTTTTAAAATTGCATTGCAATAAGTTAATCGATAATTTATGGAAGTATCTGGGTTGAAATTTTTGCAATCTAGCGCAAATATTTTTTCTCGATTATTACCTATATTAGAAAACAACATTTCTAAATTGATAATTTTATAACCCGTATAGATTGGATCTTTATAAGTAGCATGGCTAATTTCATTCCAGTTTTTGTTAAAAATATTTCCAGACAGATTAGTTTTATCTGAAAGTTCAAAATCATGAAATGCTACTAAAATACTATCCTTTGTCATTTCAATATCTATTTCGGTACCGTCTGCTCCTAAATTCAATGAGTAAACAATAGACTCAAAACTATTCATCGGATAGGTGCTTGCAATGCCCATACCACCATGACCTAATACAGTTATTCTATTCTCATTAAGATTTATAATATTGAATTCTTCTTTTTTACATGCTACTGTTATCACTATAAAAAAAAATATTAAAAATAATTTTCTCATCTATTTTTAATTAGAAGGAATAACCAAAAGAAATTCCAAGCCAATGCCTTAAATACTCATTAAACTCTAGAATTGGTGTATATGCGCAACGATACATTACTCCTCCAGTATTTTTTTGAAATCGATATCCAAATGAAAATATTGTGTTAAAGTCCAGTGTTCGTGTTGCTTTCATGTCGGGTAAACTTGCACGTACAATAGTTGAAAAAGTATTCCCTATTCCTAATTCTATTTTATGATTCTGCCCGTATAAGGCATTAAATGTAACTGGTAAAATTACATCAGGATTAAATTTATTGGTAAAATCTACTACACGATAGGTGCTAATTCCAACTCTTATTGTAGACATTATTTGATTTTTATGAAGTATTAATTTTTCATAATTTAAAGATCCATACCCGCCTAATCCTCCAGCTTCTAGAAAAAGAGTATTCCTGCGAATTTTATATTGTTTTATTTGTGAAAATGTTTCGAGGTTTAGGAATACGGTTAGAAAAAATATAATTAAAGCGAATTTCATGAATCAATTTTTATTGCAAAAACAAATGCAAGAAAAATTTCAGTAATAAGGTAATCGCCTAGGAATCACACATGAATAACATCAGTATTTTACAAAAAAATGACAAGAATTATTAGTGTGTTAGTATGCTAGTGTGCCTTATTAGCACACTATCACACTAGCATACTAGCACACTATCTAATTATATTCTGTCTGTTTGAATCTAATTTTATCAGAATAAATAATAAAATGGTAAAGCTCCAAAGCGAAGAACCGCCGTAGCTTACGAAGGGTAGTGGAATGCCAATTACAGGAACTAGGCCAATGGTCATGCCGATGTTTATAGTGAGGTGCATAAATAAAATACTTGCAACACCATATGCATAAATTCTGCTAAATGCAGATCGTTGCCTTTCGGCTATAAAAATTATTCGCAATAAAAGCGCAGTAAATAATCCGATTAAAACAATGCTACCTACAAAGCCAAATTCTTCGCCAACTGTACAAAAAATAAAGTCGGTACTTTGCTCGGGTACAAAATCATATTTAGTTTGTGTTCCGTTTAAAAAGCCTTTGCCTACTACACCTCCGGAACCAATGGCAATTTTACTTTGGTTAACATTATAGCCCGCTCCTTTTAAATCTATTTCTTTACCTACTAAATTATTTAAACGATCGCGGTGATGTGTTTTTAAAACATTGTTAAATACATAATCGAAACCGGCAACAGTTCCTACAGAAAGCATTACTGCTGCAATTATGATTAGGATTGCTTGACGTTTTTTTCTGAAATAATATAACATACCAACTCCCACTAAACCGATACCGATGTAAATAAACAAAGGAGGGAAGAGTAGTGCTAAAATAAAAATGAGTGCTAATAATACGCCTATTACTAATATGTAACCTGTTAAACCTTCGCGGTACAACACAAAAATAAATGCAACATAGGTAACTGCAGAGCCCACATCACCTTGTAATAAAATAAGGGCCATGGGTACTATTAGGAGACCTAAACTTGCTATAATAGTTTTTAAATCACTTAGCTTTTTATTGGTAGTACTGATGTATTTTGCAATCACCAATGCCGTTGCAAATTTAGCAAACTCGGCAGGCTGTAGCCTAAACGATCCTATTTCAAACCAAGAGCGAGAGCCGTTTACATACTTGCCAAAAAACAATACAGATACTAAGAGCGCGAGGGTAACGGCATAAATTCCGTACGAAAAAACGGAGTAGAATTTCGACTCTATCATTACAATCATAAAGGCAATGAAGAAAGCAGACACTATCCATATTAATTGTTTACCATAATTTCGTTCGATGTCGAATATTGAACTATGGCTTTCATCATACACCGCTGAGTAAATGCTAAGCCAACCTATTATAACCAATGCGAGGTATAATAGAATAGTAACACTATCTATGTTTTTCCAAAACTTATTTTGTCTTAGTTCACTCATGTTAATTTTTTTTCTTCTCCTCTGTTTTTACAATTGGAGGATGAATTAAATCGGCATTTAATAATCTATCGATATAATATTTAGGTTTAGAAACGGTATCTTTTAAATA
>JAGVEE010000281.1 GCA_020058405.1 Sphingobacteriales bacterium | reverse complement strand
TAATTTAATTTTAAAAGTAGTAACGTTTGTTGTCCAAACATCAATATTAAAATTTTGCATAGTATCTGCATTAATTTGATTTGTAACCGTTTCAATTCCTACAAAATCTAAAGCAGAATATTTTTTAGTATCGTTACCAACAATTTGTAAATCTGTTAAAGTTGCGTTAGACCAAGATGTTCTCCATGTATCAACCGTTACATTTGTATAAGCATTGCTAAACATTGATATTACTTGATTTGCAGCTTTGGTAGGAGTAGGTGCTGCTACAGTAGGATCTGTGCTAGATGTTGCAGCAGAAAATGTAATGTTATCGAAATAACAAACATTTGTAGTAGTTCTTGCTTGAAAATCTAAGAAGATGATGATCTGATCATTTACTTCACCAATTTTAGAAGAGAAATTAAATGTTAATTCTTCCCATTGATTAATTAATGTGTTTGCAACTTTTATTTCTCCTGTTGAACCTCCACTTGGAGTAGCAAATTTAATAGCCACATCACTAATTACTGGTTTGTAAACCATAATTTTTACAATGGCATTGGATGCACTCAGTGTAAAAGATCCGATTCCTGCGCCGTGCGAACTTTCTACGCCAGCCCATGGCTGACCAGTTGTTTGCATCGTCATCTTTAAAACGGTAGCAGAAGTGTTAATACCTGTAGCGCTCGGGTTAGCAACCACTTGTGCAGGAGGCGGATTAGTGCCATTTTCAAAGGTTGTCCAGGTCCAGGTGTTTCCATGTGCTCCGGTTTCGAAAGTGATGGGAGCATTTTGAGAAAATGCTATACTTGCGCATAACATTAATAAAATGGTAAAGATTCTTTTCATAACGAATATTTAGTTTTTAAGGATTATTTAAGTATTAAATGACTTATGGTAAAAATAAATATAAGTCATTAAGTGTTAAATCTACACTTGTTTGCGTATTTAGATTGATTATAAATAATAACCTTAAATTTTAGCTAAAATGAGGGTTTTGCCAATTTATTTATTAAAAGGCATTTCGTTAAAAAGGATTAAATAATCGAAGCTTAGGTTATTTTCTGCTAAATATTCCCAGAGTTCGATGCACACAAAATTCTCGTTTTTATAGGGAATAATATTTACCCTATCTCGTTGATAATTTCTTAACCCTGTGTACCCAATGCTTTTTATAAGGCCTTGATTATTTATGTTTTCGATTAAGCGACTTGCCTCAGCAATACTGGTAATTGTTTTATTGTGGAACAGTGTATCCATGTTCAACATAGTTAAACAGGTTAACTTATTTCCATTAAAAGATTCATCGGGATAGTAGTATTTTAAAGTGTTTTGGGGGCTTGTGATAAAAAATGTTTTTCTGAAGTTTACATTAATTATATGTTTTATATTGAGGTAAACAAGTGAGTCGTAATTTTTCACCGAGGTATGAACTCCTACGCATTTTATGATAACAGAGGGATGTTTTTTTACGAGTTCTGTAATTCCTTTTATTTTTTGAACCTGTAAAACTATGTATGATTTAGATTGGTAATAGTTGTATAACTGTTTCTCTAGTATGGAGAAGTCTATTTTATTTGGGTTTATGTTAATTTATTCATTTAAACCACTAGGGTAATCGAGTAATATATAAACTTCTTCGTTTGCATTGAGTGTTAAAAAATCTTTTAAAACCGATAGTTTCACAGACTGGTTAAGGGCTCTAGGGTGTTGGCCATAAACTAAAAAATCTGCATTTAGTTTTAGTTCGGTTTTATCGTATTGATAGGGTAGTTCTTGGGCATTAACAATATTAAATACAAAAAGCAGACATACTAGTATTTGTAGTGTTTTTGTGGACATGGCTTTGGCGAGTAGGAGGAATACCCGAATTTACAATTAAATAAAAGATAAAGGGCAATAATTGTAGATTTTTTTATTTCAATAGAAAACACATCATCCAGGAGTTTAATAAATGGCCTCTATACTTTTATCCATCTCATTTCGTTTATTTTTGAAATTTTTATATGTATAAATCTAAAGTGGCATTAAGTTCCATTCTTTTGTTATTGATTTCAGTAAGTTCTGTAGCCCAATGGATGGAAATAACACTAGATGGTGGAGAAACCAATACGATTGTTAAAACCAATAATTTTTTATTTTCAACGAATAACAAAGGGTTGTATTTTTCTAGTTTTGATCCAATAAATTGGAATAAGATTAGTAATAATTTATTTGATGAAATGGAATTTTATGATGCTGCCATTTCATTAAACAACTTTAACAATCTCATTTTTCTATACAAAAAAAATAGTTCGAACGAAGTTTTGTATTCCACTGATATTGGAATTACTTGGAAAAAGCAAGTTCTTGCTACTAATTATTTTATACATTCTAGTTTTATATTTAAAGATACCTTATACTTAAATACACATTTATTGGGCAGTACTGATATAAATTCTACTGTTATTTATAAATATGTTTCAGATAAATGGATTGAGCAAGTAAGGTTCAATTTACGTTTTGCTATTGAAGCAACGAAGGATACACTTTATTTTATCAACACAAACGATACAAAACAATGGTTTATAAGTACTAATTTAATAAACACAAGTGTATATGGCCCAGATTTATTTAGAAATAATTTAACCAATATTACACAACATAAGAACCGATTTTATGGGATCTTAAATAAAAAGTTCTTGTATTATTCAGCGTTTTTAGGGTCATGGAAAAATATAGTTGAAATACCCACCGGTCAAACTATTTCTAATATAAGTTTTGTTGATTCTATTTTGTTTATTAGTTCCTATGCACAAAACAAATTCTATTTATATTATTACGACTTTGTTGGTGAAAAATTAATACCCTTAAATAATCCAAATTGTGATTATAAATCTATCATCCATCATCATGGAAAATATTATTTCAATTCTAGATTTGGGCTTTATGAATTTAATTTAAATGGAAGCTGGACATATAAAATGGATGGGTATAAGAGTAGTGTGAAATCTTCTGTATTGGAGTTTGATAAACGATTATATATATCCCATCAAAATCTATTATATTATTCAGACAATAATGGAAAAGATTGGGAGGTGTTTAATACTGACTTGGGGCCCGAAACCATTTTATCATCTATAAAATTTAAGAATAACATTTTTATAATTAAAAACAAACAACTATATGCTATAACAAATAAAAACTTAACAATAGAAGAACTGCTGGGTATAGATTCTAATTTAATAAATCCAAGTTATTTGGGTGAGGATGATACTTATGTATACATAGAGTTTACTAACAAGGCTACCTATAAATCATATTATTATAGAATAGATGGTGCTTTATCTACTTCTGCACTTACTGCATTGAATCCTCCTTATAATCAGCCAATGAGTTGTATTTATGCTGAAAAGGATACACTATTTGGCTTTAGTTATAACCCATCCATTCAATATTATTCTCTGAACCACGGAAATACTTGGAACAATTACAAGCTTAATACTTTGGTAAATAAAGATCATTTTGTAAATAGAGTTTACAAGTTAGGGGATGTTTTACTTGCATTTTTTTCTGATGAATCTAGATTAGGTAATAATAGTATTACTGCATATAGAAAGAATTCTAATTGGTCACCTGTTACTGGATATCTATATAAATTTCAATTACGCTTTATGTTCGAAAAACAAAATCGTATTTACTTATTCAATGCTCGAGATACTCTATATTTTAGTAATGATTCTATAAAGACCATTAAAAATACGGGTATAAATTTTGACGTTTTTTCAAATAGGTCCATTAGTTCTATTAATGTTGTGGATAATAAAATTTTTGTTAGCTTAAATAGCTCGGGTGTTTGGACAAATACGATAAATGTTAATACAGGAATTGAAAAGGCCAATACCGACAACTTTATTATTTATCCAAATCCTGCTCACACCACCATTACTATACAAAGTTCAAATACAATTTCAGCTTTAAGTATTTATAATATGCAAGGTGTTTTAGTATTCGAAATTGAGAATTTAGAAACTAATACTTTTAGTGTTGAACAGTTGCCTAAAGGGATGTACGTGGTAAAGACAAAATATGGAGTAGGCAGATTTGTGAAACTGTAATCGAATAATCGAAGTTTCGAATCTTCAAATTTTCGAATCTTCAAATTTTCGACATTTCGAAAATTCGAAACTTCGACCTTTCGAAACCCCGCTATTTCGGGAACTCCATTTTATTCGGAAATGTAGCATCGGCATCTATGAGCTTTAAGTTTTTATCTATTAATAAATACCTCGGCACAGCATTGAGTTCTAAATATTCGCTTATTTTTTTAGTGCTGGTTTTATCTGCAAATAATTGCAAACCATGTTTAGGGTTGTTCAATATAAAGGTCGACCATTTTACTTCATCGTCCATTACATTTATAAATACATATTCAATGTCTTTTCTATGTGCATTTTTTTCTAAAAGGGCAGGATAATCTTTCATGCTCATAATACAAGGGTAGCACCATGTAGCCCAAAAATCAATATAAATATACTTCCCTTTTAAGGAGTGTAAATTTATTTTTTCATTGTAAATATTTTTTAGCTCGAAGTTCGGAATGGTAGTGTTGGTAATGTTCTTCCGCTTATTGTAAAAATCTTTAATGTACTTTTTATACGTAGGGTTATTGCATACTTGTAAATAGTCATTTATTAAATTATTTACAAAAGCAGTATCTGCTGTTACATCATATACTTCGTAATGTACAAAATCGCTTAATAAATAATCTCTAACATGCGAATGGAAGCTAGTTTTAATAAAGTTGTAAATATATAGAAGTAATGTTTTTTTGTCGTTAATAGAATTTTCGTATGCAGAATATAGATTACCAGCATTTCTTCTGCATTTAAATTGAGTATAGGCTGTAAGGCAATTCTTATACCTGTCTGTAACCAGTAGCTTAGCATCTGTAAAATCTAATGAATCGGCGAATGAATAATACGACATTGGAATTTCTGAATGAAAATCTTTGATGCCAAAATAGAATCGCTTGTACATATAGATGTACTTGATGTTCTGACGCGAAATCTCTTTAAAATAGGGGTCTTTAAATTTTTTGAAATGTTTATAATATAATTTCAGATGTTGCATTTCAACAGAGTCAACATAATTTTTATAAACAAATACATTCGGATACTCTGATAATTTTTTAAACTTTTCTTTGAAATTATGATTTTGATCATCTAATAAATACTCAAGTTCTGCTTTTACTTTACTTTTTAATTTTACGGTATTCCAAAAATCGTGGTACTCTGCCTCTAGTATAACCGTGTCGCCCGGACTAAAATAAAAATCTAAATAATAATCGTCTATGATAAAACTACCAAACTGTTTTTCTTTTAAATCGAAGGTATAAGAGAAATATCCGGCTTCATCTAACAAGCTATTGCCAATTACTATGGAAATATTTTCTACCGGGTTGTTCCAATAGGTGATGAGCACTTCAGCAGAATCTGGCGCATGTTTTATTTGCCCGCTAATGGTTATTTGTGCATGTCCTTGATAGCTGATTATGGAAAATAGAAATAACAAGCAAATGATTCTCATATAACTAATATAGAGAATTTTCGTCAATTCGACTTTTCGAAACTTCGATATTTCGAAATTTTACTCGTAACTTGTTTTTAATTAACCACAGCTATATGAACAAAGAAATCTTACACTTTGTATTAACCTTATTCGTTATTACAAACCTCTCATTTGCCTATCATGCAAACGCTGCCATAAGTATTAGCACCAACAAGGTTAAATATGTTGGCAT
>JAGVEE010000322.1 GCA_020058405.1 Sphingobacteriales bacterium | reverse complement strand
TAATAATAAAAAATCAACCCATAATTTTTAATGAGTCAATAGATACATGCTCTACTGACACAAACTACTATACTCAAATAGTTGATAACACTGATACTACTCAATTTCAAATAGGATTAGAGGTGTGTGTACTTGCTAGCCAGTTATTGCCAGACCCGAATTTTTCAGCATCAACAGATTTCACATTAGGGGCGAATTGGAACATAAGCGCAAACCAACTTTGCAAAACGGCGGGCGTAGCAACTGGAATGTTTGTAAATTATCTATTTACACCAGCCATATACTACAAAGTAGAGTTGGTAGTTGATAGTATTTCATTAGGAGGGTTTGATGTTTATATTGATACTATTTTAGTAGGTCAAATAAACGGAACTGGAACGTATACATTTTATGGCTTCTCTTTAACAGGTGATAGTAGTGTGGATATAGTATCTACATTAGCAGATGCAACAATATGCATTAGCTCATTAACAGCTTATGAAATAGATACAGCCTTTGAGATTGATTTTTACGAAACAAACGGAACCTATATTGGGCAAATAACATACGCTGGTAGTCCGCAATATTTTGCATTTTCAGAAGATAGCTTAACGGTTAGTGTTAAATGGTCAGATGTTGGGATAGCTGACGAATGCGCATACATGGTTATAACGGATCCATGTGATGGGGTTACAACGTATACATCAAATAATTTAAAGGTAGGAGACTATTCTAATGCATGCCCTGAAACCTTATTGATTAATGCCTGTAATGATGAAAATGGGTTAGGTTTTATATTTAATGGTAGTGACTTTTCGCCTCGCTTAAGATTGCAAGGTAAATTAAAGCAGGCTAAATATACAGGCGAAAGGATAATAGAAGAAGATAGCAGCGGTAAAAAAAGGGTAATCTATTATAATAGAAGAAAATCAAAAAACCTTGTTGCCGATTTGCTTCCTGAATACATACACGATTTTTTATCTACATTAGTTGGGTACGATAGATTTTATATTAATGGAGTTGAATATGTTGTTGAAGATGATGAGTATAATGTTACTTACGACGATTCGCAGGACAACGTCGGCAGCATCACATTAGGCGTTGGAGAAAAAACACAACTAATTAGGAATGTCAATTGTAGTGATGTAGAAAATAGCTGTACGTTAGCACCTAACTATTTATTACAAGCGGATGGCTTGACGCAATTTATAACATTAACAACAGGTGAATTAATCGAAATAAACTAAAAAAATATGAGCAAATCAGTTCCACAATTAAACGCAATAACATCGGCAGCTGCAGGTGACTTGTTGCATATCGTACGTTCTAATGTAGACAAGAAAATAGACTTTACAGATTTTCGAAATAGTATTACATCGACGACAAACAACACTGTTTGGGTAGACGCTATTTACGGAAATAACGCAACTGGGGCATTAGAAAACCAAGCTAAGCCATACCAAACGATTACAGCGGCACAAACGGCAGCCGTTGCAGCTAGTGGTAGTTGGAATATACAGATAAATAACGGTAGCTATACAGATACCAATTTAGGGGCAACCTTAATGAATTATATTTTTGCGCCAGGGGCTGTTTTAACGAGTACAACAAATTGTTTTCGTGATAATGGGGTTACCATAGTGTTTAATGTTTTTGGCAATGGTATTTTCACATGTACAGGAACTGGAACGGATGCAATTCTAAATTTAACAGCTGCATCAATTGTTAATTTCGAAGGTTTTTATTGCACTTCGTCCGCACGTGGGTTTTCAAGCACTAGTACTGACGCCCCACGAATGAATGTAAAAATAAAGGATTACATTTATACGGAAGGTATTTTAATTCACTTAACTAGTTCGGCATCAGATTTTCCAGTTATAACGGTTGAATGCAATATCGCAGAAACGCAATTAACAATGATTGAAACAACAGGGGCGCAAGACTACGGAACTGTAAATTTGATAGCAAATAAAATTTTACTAAACGGAGCTGCAACGCCAGAATACCTTTTGAATCAAAACGGGGGATCTGTAAATATGCATGGGCCTTGTTTTGTTGACTTTTCTACTGGTTTTCCTTGCTTTTTTATTCAATATGCTGTTTTTACTAATATTTACGGGGACTTTGACGGTATTTGCAATGTTACAGCAGATGTGTCAAGTGGTATTTGTAATTTTTACGGAACCATATCAAATTGGGGTGTTATTACAGCCTCAACAGGTGGGACTTTAAAGCTACACAATGAGCTTATAAATAGAGATGGTAGTAGCTCAAATTATGCAATTAGTGTAACAGGGGGAACTTTAATAGTAAAGGATAGAATTGTTAACCAACAGATACTAGCAAGTGGCCACGGAATATTAGTTTCAAGTGGCACACTTATACTT
The DNA here is from genome assembly GCA_020058405.1 of Sphingobacteriales bacterium. GTDB lineage: Bacteria > Bacteroidota > Bacteroidia > Sphingobacteriales > Sphingobacteriaceae > CAJBVG01. Next base: position 979 of record JAGVEE010000322.1, on the reverse strand, counting down.
GATGGAGCAACTGTTGTAACCACACACGCATCGGCAGAAAGCATAAATGCATCTAGTGCAAAAAATATAAAAATATATTCCGCTGTTGCTAATAAAGCAATGAGCGTAAACATTACAAATATAATAACAGGTACATCTATGATAGTTGATACCGATGTTTCATAGTACTTTTTTGCGTTGTAACAATAAAAGTGCGTTGTAGCTAAACCAAATCGGCTGTAAAGATTTGATAAAAATTTAATACAAAAACAAATGGAAAATTGTTTAAATTACGATTGCAACGATCCACTAGGGACTCATCTCCCAAATGTTTGTGGCGAAGAGTTACTAGGCGGGGCAAGTGGTATTTTGTTACTTGAATGTAATCATACACTAACTGACCCATCTAGTGCTGCACAGATTACAGCTCAAATAGCGGCTGGCAAAGCCCACTTACTTTTAAATTTAAAAATAGGTGTGGACGCTCCAAGTCCAATTGAAATTGATTCAAATGTGTCTGGTGGTACAACTAAATTAGTTAGTTACGACCGCACGTTATCTTTAATCGATGGAAATGTGAGCTCAACTAATGTGGATTTTTATAATGGTGTATTTGGTGGACGTGTATTTGGTGGCGCTATTCTTTATCTTGTTGGGACTGAAGAAAGCGCAACCACATTAGTAACGTACATCGATGCAGCAATTAATTTCACAGGTGGATTAACCATACCTAACAACACAAACGAGTTTATGACTTTTAACGGTGTTGCTAAATGGAGAAAAAGGGATATGCCTACATTGGCTACGGCCCCAGTTGGCATCTTTGAGTAAAAATAAAACCCTCGATTTATTTCGGGGGCTTATTTTTTTTATTATTCTAAAATCAGGAATTGATGCCGCCGATGGCGAATTGGCACGTTTGAGAAACAAACCATCTTATTTTGGTAGGTATTTGGATAGTGTTTTTGATATTCTACTCAATTTTTTATTGCTTGCTGTG
>JAGVEE010000394.1 GCA_020058405.1 Sphingobacteriales bacterium | reverse complement strand
CTACTTGTTAACAATGCTTCTGTTGGCGGAACACTAAGTAATGAAACCGTTTGTGCTGGTGCAAATTCAACCCTATTGCGTTTAACAAATTATGTTGGTACTATATTGAAATGGGAAAGTGCTACCACTGCTGATTTTACGGGTGCTGTAACGAATCTCAATAATACTACTGATAGTTTATTAGTATTAAATTTAACTACCACTAGGTATTACAGAGCAATTGTAAAAAGCGGAGTTTGTGCCGCCGATACAAGTACTGTAGCTAGTATAGTTGTTTTTTCTAATTCCATTTCGAATATAATTGTTAGCCCAATACCCGATTCGTTTTTTGTTTCCGGAAACCCAGATACCATTATAGGTTCTCTTGCTAATGCAGATACAAGTCTTATTATGCATGTATGGCAATCTTCTACAACATTTGACTCTACAGGTTTTACAACTATTTTAGGAGCTTCCAATATTCATTATAACCCAGATACAATTGTACAAACTACTTGGTATAGAAGAATTGTGTATCATACTTACTGCGGATTAGTAGACACTTCAAACACAATAAAATTAGTGGTGTTTAGAAATGGTACAATAGTTAATGCAAGCATCGGCACTTCATTAAGTGTTACAAAACCTGTTGCCATATCACCTGGTGTTTACCATGTTGATTATACCATAACTATAAAAAATTATGGTAATCTAGATTTAGAAAATATCAGAATTATAGAAAATTTAGATACTGTTTTTCCATCTCCCTCAACCTTTAGCATTTTAAGTATAAGCAATAGTAACGGCCTAGTGGTGAATACTAATTTTGATGGAGTAAATAATGTTGAATTATTAGATCCCACCCAAAGTTCTCTATTAGTTTCTGAATTAAAAACAATACGATTAACCTTGCAGATTAGTACAAATTTACCAAGTGCGATTTATATAAATCAGGTATATGCCTTTGCAAACGCTGTAAATACAAGTATCTCCGTAACTGATACATCTGTAGATGGTAATAATCCGGATCCAAATAATGACGCGATTCCAGACGAACAATCGCCTACTATTATAGAAATTGCGGTGTTTGTACCCTCTGGTTTTTCTCCGAATGGCGATAATAAAAATGATGAATTTATTATTGTTGGCTTAGAAAATTATCCGAATAATAAATTAGAAATTTATAATAGATGGGGAAATTTAGTTTTTGAACAAGCACCGTACGATAATAAATGGAAAGGCTCTGTAAGAAATACAGATGCAATTGTTTTTGGCGACGGATTATTACCGAGTGGAACTTATTTCTATTTATTAGATTTTGGAGTGCCGGGTGTTAAACAATTAACAGGTTATATAGTAATTAGAAAATAAATATGAAAGCACGTAAGTTTTTACTTCTTTTATTTAGTTTGATAAACGTATCCACTTTTGTATCTGCACAAAGTGAACCCATGTTTACACAATATACCTTTAATGAAATTTTCATTAATCCTGCTTATGCTGGTTCGCATGATGCACTTTCTTTTTCTACGGTTTACAGGAGGCAATGGTTAAAAATTACAGGTTCGCCAACTACTAAAACATTTACTGCGCACTCGCAATTGCTACGAAGTAGAGTGGGCTTGGGTTTAACAGCCTATCAAGATAATATTGGGGTGAGTACCCAAACAGGTCTGTTCGGTAATTATGCTTTTAGAATTAAAATGAACAAAGGGAATTTAGCCTTGGGCTTATTAGGTGGATATGTTGCCTACCAAGAAAACTTATCGGAAGTGCAAACGAATGATAATGATGATACCGAGTTTTTAAACAATACCCCAGCCGTGTTTGCACCTAATTTTGGTTTTGGAACCTACTATTACACCAAAGTGTTTTATTTTGGTGTTTCTGTTCCACGAGTAATGTATAATAAATTATTCATCAACCAAAACAACGAAGTGGAACGCATTACCAGTTCCATTAATAAAGAAGAATTGCATTTGTTTTTAGCGAGTGGGTTTGTTTTTGATGTTCATCCCTTGTTTAAAGTACGTCCTTCGGGCATGTTAAAGGTTGTGATGAATGCACCAATAGAATACGATTTGAATTTAGCAACTCTTTTACTAAACTCTGTATGGATAGGTGGTGGGTTTAGGTCTGGCGATGCTTGGAACGTAATGTCGGCAGTACAAGTAAATGACCAGCTACGCGTTGCCTATTCTTTTGATTATACTTTTACCAACTTAAGAACAGTTGCAGGTGGTACACATGAGCTATCTCTAAATTATGTACTCCGATATAATAAAACAAAAGTTACTTCACCCAGATATTTTTAACAATGAGAAAAGTACTTGTAATTTTTATTTTATTTTTTTGCTATAATAGCTCAAGTGCTCAATTAATACTGAGGTTTGCGGAGTATAAATATAAAATATTGAATTACCCTGATGCCATTCCATATTTTAAATATTATGTTGATAAACGCGATTCTAATAACCTAGTGGTGGTAAGAAAATTAGCAGATTGCTACCGTTTAACTAATCAATACCAAGAGGCAGAAAAATACTACGCATTATTAGTTAGAAAAGATACTCTTTTGTCTGATCGTTTATATTATCAAGATGCGAAACAACGAAGTGTTAAAAATGCCATACTATCTGATACGGTAAATATAAAAGTAAATCGCTTATCTCTTAATTCAGAGAATTCTGATTTTGCTCCAAGTATCTATAAAAACAAATTAATTTTTGCTTCTTCTATTCAAGTAAAACCTTTTGTACAACGTAACCATAGCTGGACCGAAACTAATTTTCTCTCTTTGCAAGAAACTGAATTAGGTAGCGATTTTACTACTTACAGCCCATTTGCACTAGAACTTAGAACCAAGTTTAATTTTGGTCCGGCTACCTTTTTGGAACGAGATAGTACCATGTATTATACTACTAATAACCCCAAAATTAAATCGAAAAAAAATGGATATATAAATTTAAGAATTGAATCTGCTGAATTTATTTATGGCAAATGGATAAAAACAGATAAATTCAAATTCAATAGCACAGAATATGCTTGCGCTCACCCCAGTATAAATGCTGATGGTACTAAACTGTACTTCAGTTCTAATAAAAAAGGCGGTTACGGAGGTATGGATCTTTACGTTTGCGAAT
>JAGVEE010000276.1 GCA_020058405.1 Sphingobacteriales bacterium | reverse complement strand
CGGTGAAGTAGAAGAATTTATTTGCAACACCTGTAGATTTGACAAAAAACAAACATCAGATTGGACCATTGAAGGCCCACGCAAAATTGAAGAAACATCAGTAATTGCCTCTAACCATTATGAAATGGCTCACCCTTTACCAGTGGTAGAAAAAGATCCAGTATTAATGGAAGCGAATAGAAAAATGTTTACTAAAAATAAAAAATAAGTATTGTGTAGAGAGTATCAGGTATCGAGATAAAGAGTCTCAAACCCGCTACTCACTACTCATTACTCGATACTAGTTATGGATATATATTTTATCATAGAAAAACTAATTTTAATCTCAGCTATTTTAGGGGTGAGTTTATTAATAGCCATGTATACAACTCTTGCTGAACGAAAGTTTGCAGGCTTTTTTCAAGACCGTGTTGGTCCGAATAGAGCTGGGCCATGGGGTATACTACAACCATTGGCAGATGGAGTGAAGTTATTTACTAAAGAAGAAATTATTCCAACAAATGCTGGAACATTTTTATTTGTTCTTGGTCCATCGCTAAGTATGTTTACAGCCTGTATCACATCTGCTGTAATTCCATGGGGTCCGGATTTAACTTTGTTTGGCAAAACAGTTGCGTTACAAGTTGCAGATATTAACGTAGGTATCTTATATATTTTCGGAGTCGTATCATTAGGAGTATATGGTATTATGATTGGTGGTTGGGCATCTAACAATAAATTTTCTTTATTGGGTGCAATACGTGCAGCTTCTCAAAATATTTCGTACGAATTAGCGATGGGTTTATCAATCATTGCTTTGTTAATGGTTACGGGCACTTTAAGTTTAAGAGAAATATCAATTCAACAAGAAGGTTGGCATTGGAATGTATTGTATCAACCAATTGGTTTTTTAATATTTTTAATTTGTTCATTCGCAGAAACAAATCGTACACCTTTTGATTTGCCTGAGTGCGAAACAGAATTAGTTGGTGGTCACCACACAGAGTATTCATCAATGAAATTAGGCTTCTATTTATTTGCAGAATACATCAACGTGTTTGTATCATCGGCAGTATTAGCTACGCTTTATTTCGGTGGTTATAATTTCCCTGGTATGCATTTAATTAGCAACCCAAACGTGGTAGCTATATTAGGAGTAGCCGCATTATTCATTAAAATTTTATTATTCATTTTCTTCTTCATTTGGATACGTTGGACTATCCCACGTTTCCGTTATGATCAGTTAATGAAATTAGGATGGAACATTTTAATTCCATTATCTATCATAAACATTGTAGTAACAGGATTGGTAATTATTTTAAAACAATAATTTTTTAGAAAGCGAAAAAATGGATTCCTTATCGAACCGTAAAAAAGTAATTGAGCATAAGAAAATGAATTTCTGGGAGAGAATGTATCTTCCAGCAATTTTTCAAGGCTTAGGAATTACAATGAGTCACTTCTTCAGAAAGAAGGCCACTATATTTTATCCTGAAGTAGAAAGAGAATTTTCTGAAAACTTTAGAGGATTACATTCTTTAAAAAGAGATGAAAACGGAGCAGAGCGTTGTACTGCATGCGGTTTGTGCGCACTGTCTTGCCCAGCAGAAGCAATAACCATGACGGCTGCCGAACGAGAAAAAGGTGAAGAGAATTTATACCGCGAAGAAAAGTATGCTGCAGTTTATGAAATAAATATGTTGCGTTGCATTTTTTGTGGTTTCTGCGAAGAAGCTTGTCCTAAAGAAGCAATTTACTTAGATGGAAATATTGCGAAAGCAGATTATAGCCGTGATACCTTTATTTACGGAAAAGATAAATTACTAGAACCAATTGTTAAATAAAAATATAAATCAATGAGTCATTCAATTTTTTATTTACTCAGTTTTGTGACCTTGTTGTTCGCATTGCTTGTAGTATTTGCAAAAAATCCTATTCACAGTGCATTGTACATGGTAATGACATTCTTTAGCATTACCTGTCATTATATTTTATTAAACGCACAGTTTCTAGCCATCGTAAACTTTATTGTTTACATGGGTGCAATTATGGTATTAATATTATTTGCCATGATGTTTTTAAATCTTGGAAAAGAAACGGAAGTGCAAAAACCTATCTACTTAAAATTTGCAGCAGTAATTGCAGCAGGTTTATTAATGCTTACTATTTTTGCAGCTATTAAAAAAACGGATGGAGGCGAAATTTCTGGCTTACCAATTAACGATATTGGCTTAGTGAAAAATTTAGGCAAAACATTATTTAAAGATTTTTTACTTCCTTTCGAAATCATATCAATACTATTATTATCAGCAATGGTAGGTTCTGTATTATTAGCTAAAAGAGAAATTAACTAATGGAAATAATTACACAAAACATACAAACAGTACCTCTCAATTATTATATAATTTTGAGTTCAGTATTATTTGTAATAGGAGTTATGGGAGTAATGTTGCGCAGAAATGCCATCGTTATTTTTATGTCGATAGAATTAATGTTAAATGCAGTAAACTTATTGTTAGCAGCATTTAGCGCTTTTCGTGGCGACCCTGCGGGGCAAATTTTTGTATTTTTTATTATGGCAGTTGCCGCGGCAGAAGTTGCAGTAGGATTAGCCATTATTGTAATGATCTACAGAAATACTCGCTCAATTGATATTAATATTTTAAATAGATTAAAAGGATAGTAAATGTTACAACTCATCGCATTAGTACCTTTGTTACCACTTATTGGTTTTCTAATAAATGGTATTGGAAATAAAAATATTCCTAAAAGTTTAGTAGGAGTAATTGGCAGTGGCGTAATGTTATTGTCGTTTATTATTAGTTTAGGAGTGTTCTTCGAATTACGCAGTTCGGATATTACAACACACACTTTTACTTTTTTCGATTGGATAAATGTTGGGAACTTCAACCTTTCCTTTTCATTTTTAGTTGATCCACTTTCTTCTTTAATGTTATTAGTAGTAACAGGTGTAGGTTTTTTAATACATGTGTACTCGGTTGGTTATATGCACCACGATGAAGGTTTTGCAAAATTCTTTGCATACCTAAATCTGTTTGTGTTTTTTATGTTGATTTTAGTTTTAGGTGCTAACTATGCAATCATGTTTATTGGTTGGGAAGGTGTTGGTTTGTGTTCTTATTTATTAATTGGATTTTGGTATAAAAACCAATCGTATAACAATGCTGCAAAAAAAGCATTCATCATGAATCGTATTGGCGATTTAGGTTTTCTAATCGGATTGTTTTTAATTTTTAACACCTTCGGAAGTATAAGTTATAACGATGTATTTACAGGTGCAGCGAAATTTACTTCTGGCGACCCTATACTTACAACCATTGCCTTGTTATTATTTATTGGTGCAATGGGTAAAAGTGCTCAATTGCCATTATATACTTGGTTACCCGATGCAATGGCCGGACCAACGCCAGTATCTGCTTTAATACACGCGGCTACCATGGTTACCGCAGGTATTTATATGATTGCTCGTTCTAGTATTATTTATGTATTAGCTCCAGTAGCAATGGATATTGTAGCAATTGTAGGTATGCTTACTGCTGTATGGGCTGCACTAATTGCCTTAACTCAAACAGATATTAAAAAGGTATTGGCTTACTCAACCGTTAGTCAACTCGGTTATATGTTTGTAGCTTTAGGAGTAGGTTCGTTTACCGGTGCAGTGTTTCATTTAATGACACATGCATTTTTTAAAGCGCTTTTATTCTTAGGTGCAGGTAGTGTAATACATGCCATGAGTGGCGAACAAGATATGCGTTCTATGGGCGGTTTGAAAAAGAAATTACCCATTACGTTTTTAACAATATTAATAGGTACACTTGCCATTGCCGGTGTTCCTCCGTTTGCTGGTTTCTTTTCAAAAGATGAAATTTTAGCAGCAACTTATTCGCATTCAATCCCAATGTTTATTGTAATGTCGTTAACCTCAGTGTTAACAGCATTCTATATGTTCCGTATGATGTTCCTTACATTTTATGGAACGTTTAGAGGAACGCATGAGCAAGCACATCATTTACACGAAAGTCCAAAAAACATGACGATACCATTAATTGTATTGGCTGTGTTTTCTACCATTAGTGGATTTGTTGGTATGCCAGAAATTTTTTCTGAAACACATTCATTAAACACTTTCTTACAACCATCATTCTTATTTACAAGTCAACGTTTTTCTTTAGAGCATGCATCACATACGTTAGAGTATAGCATAATTGGCGGCTCTATTGTTGCGGTTTTACTTGTATACTTTTTTGCAAGAAAGAAATATGCAACAAACGTTTACTTACTACCAACAGAAGAATCGGAGATGTCGTTTTTACAACGCATTTCTTATCGTAAATTTTATATTGATGAATTTTACGAAACAATTATTACCAAACCATTACACAAACTTTCGAGCTTCTTATACAAAGTAATTGACAAAGCCGGAATAGATGGAATTGTTAATGGATTAGGAAAAATTACGATGAATGGGTCTAAGAATTTAAGAACCATACAAACAGGTTATACAGGCTTCTACATCTTCGCGATGGTAGCAGGTATTATTATAATTATGATGTTGAACTTTATTTTGAGCTAATCGATAATGATTACACTTATACTTTTAACCTTACCAATTGTTGCAGCATTTGTAACATGGTTCAGCCCAAAAGGAACAGCTAAAAATGTAGCATTGTTCTTTACACTTGCTGAATTAGCTACAGCAATTTACGCGTACAGCATACATGTATTGGACGCAAGCACACAATCTATTTTTGTTCAGAATTGGATACCTGCTTTAGGCATTCAATTTAAAATAGGAATGGATGGCATAAGTTTATTGATGGTTTTGCTAACAGCTTTTTTGTATCCACTTATTGTATTATCATCGTTTAAAAAAGAAATTAAAAACCAAAATGCATTTTATGCTTTAATGCTTTTTATGCAAGCTGGATTAATCGGAGTATTTGTTTCTTTAGATGCATTTTTATTTTACGTAGCGTGGGAAGCAGCATTAATTCCTATTTATTTTATCTCAGCAATATGGGGTGGAGAAAATAGAATTAAAGTAACGCTAAAGTTTTTTGTATATACCATATTCGGTAGTTTATTTATGTTGGCAGGTATTATTTATTTATACCTACAAACACAAGGCTTCAAAACATTCGACATTGGTGCTTTCTACAATTTAAACTTATCCAGCACAGAACAATCGTATTTATTCTGGACCTTCTTTTTAGCATTCGCTATAAAGATGCCAATTTTCCCATTCCACACTTGGCAACCAGATACCTACACAGAAGCTCCAACACAAGGTACTATGTTGCTTTCGGGTATTATGCTTAAGATGGGTATTTATGGTGTAATTCGTTGGATGATTCCAATTGTTCCTCAAGGTGTAGATACTTGGAGCACACTAGCCATTACCTTATCCATCATTGGTATTGTATACGGTTCAATAATTGCCATTCGCCAAACAGATATGAAACGCTTAATTGCTTATTCATCTATTGCACACGTTGGCTTAATTGCTGCCGGTGTGTTTGTTTGGAATTTACAATCAGTGCAAGGTGCAGTTATACAAATGTTGAATCACGGTGTAAGCGTTGTTGCTTTATTTTTTATCATACAAATAATTGAAGACAGAACAGGTACCAGAGATATTCCAAGTTTAGGTGGCATTGTTTTAAAAGCACCAGTACTTGCAATTTGTTTTGTAATTGTAATGATGGGCGCAGTAGCCTTGCCTTTAACAAATGGTTTTATTGGTGAGTTCTTGTTACTAATGGGTATATATAAATATAATGTTTGGGCTGCAGTAATTGCTGGTTCAACTATTATACTTGGTGCTGTGTACATGTTACGCATGTACCAAAAAGTAATGCTTGGCGAAAGTAATAGCTTAACCTCAAGCTTCACAGATATTAAAGGAACAGAGAAAATAGTATTGTTTGTTTCGGTTTTGGTAATTATTGTAGTAGGTGTGTATCCAAACTTTTTATTAAAAATTTCGGAAGCCCCTGTTTCAGAATTAATCAATTTTGTAAATACTAAATTGGCAGTAAAATAAATTTTTCATTACATTTTATTCAGCATGACTGGAATTATAATTATATCCTTACTCGCAATAGCAATTTTGTTTTTAGGTTTGTATAAACTTAACAGAGCAATTATTCCATTTTCAATTGTGGGTTTATCTGCTGCTATTGCTAGCTATGCAATGGCTTGGAATAACAGCAAGTATTATTTCAACAACATGATTTTTGTTGATAATTATGCAATTGCTTTTTCAATTTTAACTATTGCCACTACGATTTTAATTTTATTATTATCTCCTGGTTATTTCGAAAAAATTAGCACCAACGTTGCAGAGTATGTATCCATGATTTTATTTTCATTGGTAGGTGTTTTGTGTATGGTATCTTATAACGACTTATCAATGTTATTTATTGGCATTGAAATAATGTCGGTAAGTATGTACATATTAGCGGGCATTCGTAAAAAAGATTTAGCATCCAACGAGGCTGCCTTAAAATATTTTTTAATGGGCTCATTTGCTACCGGATTTTTATTGTTTGGTATCGCTTTAATTTATGGGTTCACCGGATCATTCAACATAGAAACGATTAGTACTATAATCATGGAAAGCGGCAATCAACCTGCTGCACTTTTTAATGCCGGTGTTTTATTCATTATTATAGGATTGAGTTTTAAAGTTTCTGCAGCACCTTTTCATTTTTGGGCGCCAGATGTTTATGATGGTGCTCCATCATTAATTACTTCTTACATGTCGTCTGTAGTAAAAACAGCAAGTTTTGCAGCTTTTATGCGTTTATTTATTGTAGCATTTGCAGGAGTAATTCACATATTTACACCAACACTTTGGGTGCTCACCGCAGTAACAATTATTGTAGGAAACGTTATTGCTTTATACCAAGATTCATTTAAGAGAATGCTTGCTTATTCAAGTATTTCACACGCAGGTTACATGTTAATGGCAATATTAGCATTAGGCCCAGATTCTGGAAATGCTATGTTTTACTATGCTGTAGCCTACTCTATTGCATCTGTGTCTGCATTCGCCATTTTAATTAAAGTGAAAGCCTTACGTAACTCAGAAAGTTTCGATGCGTTTAATGGCTTAGGAAAAACAAATCCTAAATCTGCCCTAGCACTTACCATATCAATGTGTTCATTGGCCGGTATTCCATTAACAGCGGGTTTCTTTGGTAAATTCTTCTTATTCACAACAGCTATTAATCAACATTTTTATTGGCTAGTAGGCATCGCAATTCTAAACGCAGTAATTGCATTTTGGTATTATTTCCGCGTTATAATTGCTATGTATATGAAAGAACCACTTTCTACAGATAAGCTAGAATTCTTACCCTCATACAGAATCGTATTGTGGGTTGCCGCTGCAACATCAATAATACTCGGATTATTCCCTGGATTTTTGTCAGGTCTATTTTAATTCATTACTTTGCCTAAATATGGAAAACCTGTTAGAATTCATAAAAACAATATTAAATCCTCAAAGTATTATTAACTATGGTGGTTTAGCACTTCTATTATTCATCATATTTGCCGAAACCGGTCTTTTCTTCGGCTTCTTTTTACCAGGCGACTCTCTTTTATTTGTTGCAGGTTTAATGTGCGGAACACCAATTTTTGATGTTAATATTTATTTGTTAGTGTCATCATTAATTGTTGCCGGAATTTTAGGAAATTTTGTTGGCTATTACTTCGGTAAAAAAACAGGACCCATGTTGTTTCGTCGCGATGATTCTTTTTTCTTTAAAAAGAAACATGTAAACGCTGCTAAAGAATTTTATACAAGATATGGCGGCACTGCAATTGTATTAGGCAGATTTATTCCAATCATCAGAACTTTCGTGCCTATTATGGCCGGTGTTGTAAATCTTGATTTTAAAAAATTCGTTTGGTTTAATATAATCGGTTGCATTGCTTGGATTGTATCGATGGTATTATCAGGATATTTTTTAGGCAGAGCATTCCCAACCTTACAAGAAAACCTCGAATACATTGTTATTACTATTATTTTAATTAGTATGATACCTGTGGTATTAACCTATATAAAAGAACACCGCCGAATGAAATCGGAAGACAAAAACTAATATGTTATTTGATATTTTTCTGACGCTATTTTTAGTGTTGCTAAACGGATTTTTCGTAGCAGCGGAATTTGCTATTGTTAAAGTTCGAGCATCACAAGTAGAACTTAAAGCAAAAACAGGTCACCAAACCGCAAAAATTGCTAAAAATATTCTGAATAATTTAGATGCATATTTATCAGCAACGCAATTAGGGATTACACTTGCCTCATTAGGTTTGGGTTGGATAGGCGAGTCAGTTGTTACCAAAATAATTTTAAGCATTATCGCCGTATTTGGCTTAACCATTACTCCCGAACTTGCACATCAAATTGCATTGCCAACGGCATTTGTATTAATCACCATATTACACATTGTATTTGGAGAGTTAGCTCCCAAATCTATTGCTATACAAAGACCCGTTACAACAACCTTTGCAGTAGCCATTGCACTAAATGTTTTTTACATAGTATTTCGCCCTTTTATTTGGGCACTAAATGGGCTGGCAAATTTTCTCTTGAAAAAAATTGGAATTTCACCAATACATGGTCATGAGGTACACACCTCAGAAGAACTTCAACTTTTGCTCGATCAAGGTAAAGAATCGGGAGCCTTAGATTCTTCGGAACATGAATTAATAAAAAACGTATTCGATTTTAATGATCGTACCGTAAAAAAAATAATGATACCCCGCACTTCTATTGTGGCGGTAGATGTTGATATACCTTATGCAGAGTTTGTTCAATTTATAATTAATGAAGGATATACCAGATTTCCCGTATATAGAAACTCAATAGATGATATTATAGGGTATATACATGCAAAAGATTTGTTGATGAAAGAATTAAAAGACCAAACCATTAAGTTGCAAGATTTAATAAGACCGGTTTATTTCATTCCAGAATCTAAACGAATTGCAGATCTGTTGGCGGAAATGAAAAACAAAAAGAACCCCAACATTGCCATTGTATTAGATGAGTTTGGAGGAACAGCAGGCTTAGTTACCATGGAAGATATTATTGAAGAATTAGTGGGGGAGATACAAGATGAGCATGACGAAGAGAAACCTAAAGTTGTAAAAGTTGGCGACAATGAATTTATTGTAGACGCCCACTCTACAATTAGTGATGTAAACGAGTTCCTTCCAATTGCATTGCCCGAAGACGACGATTACGATTCGGTTGCAGGTTTAATGAATGTTATTTTTGATAAAATTCCGGAAGTAGGCGAAGAAATAGAATTCAATAGTTATAAAATTACCGTTACAGCCAAACGCAAAAACAATGTAGAGGCTGTAAAAATGATTTTAATAATGAAAGAAGATATTGATAATGCTCAATAGCATTTATATCTTTATACAATGCATCTTTTTTACACACCTGATATTAATACCAGTACTTACACTCTCTCCGAAGAGGAAAGCAAGCATTGCATCAAAGTGCTCCGCTTAGTAGAAGGTGATCGTATTTATTTAGTAGATGGGAGAGGTGGTTTTTACGAAACACATATTATTGATGCACACCCAAAACGCTGCATGGTACAGGTGCTCGATGTAAAACTCAATTTCGGTAAGCGGAATTATTATTTGCATGTAGCCATTTCCCCATTAAAAAGTCTAGACAGATTTGAGTGGTTTTTAGAAAAAGCAACGGAGTTAGGCATTGATGAAATTACACCCATAATTACTCAGCGTTCAGAAAAAAGAGAGTTGAAATTAGAGCGCAGCAATAAAATCATAGAAGCTGCAATGAAACAAAGTAAAAAAGCGTTTCATCCTAAATTGAATGAACACATTGCGTTTTCAAAATTTATTAATAATACTATTGATGATGATGCAATAAAATTAATTGCACATTGTTTAGATACCGACAAGAAAAAATTGAGTGATTATATTACTGTCGAACCCAAAAAATATTTAATTTTAATTGGTCCGGAAGGAGACTTTACTGAAGAAGAAATAAATTTAGCTAGCAGTAGAAAGTTCGATGCATTAGATTTAGGCGAAGCGCGTTTAAGAACAGAAACTGCGGCAATTAAGGCTTGCGCATTAGTTGCATTTATAAACGAAAATTAAAATGAAAAAAAATACAACACTTTTCTTTTTTCTTTTTATAGTGGTAGTAACACTTACTTCGTTTTCGAGTCCATCCTACAGAATGGCTAGGCTTAAGTACGGAGGTGGAGGCGATTGGTATTCGAGCAGAACTGCTTTGAGTAATTTAATTAGTTTTTGTAACGAAGAAATTAATACCAATTTTTATCCGGAGGAAGTAATTGTAGAAACAGGTTCCTCAGAAATATTTAACTATCCGTATGTATTCGCTACTGGCCACGGGAATATTATTTTTAGTGATGACGAAGCGGCGAATCTTAGAACCTATTTAACCTCAGGTGGATTTTTGCATATTTGCGATAATTACGGAATGAACAATTACATACGCTTAGCGATGAAAAAAGTATTTCCAGATTTAGATTTTGTGGAATTACCTTTTAATCATCCAATATTTCAGAAACCATTTTCGTTCTCAGCAGGCTTACCGAAAATACATGAGCACGATGCAAAACGTCCGCAGGCTTTTGGTATAATTTACAAAGGCAAATTGGTATGTTTTTATGATTATGAAAGCGATTTAGGCAATGGTTGGGAGGATTTGGGAACATACCCCTCAGATACAAAAGAAACGCATGACAAAGCCTTAAAAATGGGCGCAAACATCATTAATTATATCCTTACAAATTAATTGTATTTTTGAACTATGTATCACATCAAAGTAAACCAAGATAAAATATACGATGTAGAAGTGGATGCTAATGGCATATCACTAAACAACGAATTGAAAAACATTTCTTTTGCTACAGTTAACGAAAATCAATTTCATGTTTTATTAAATCAAAAATCATACAACGTAGAAATTGTAAGTATAAATGCTGAAGCAAAAACAGCAAGCATGAAAGTAAACAACAGAATTTACGAATGCGAAATTAAGGATCAATTCGACGATTTATTAAAGAGTTTAGGACTTGATAACTTAAGTGCTAAAAAGATTAATGACATTAAAGCCCCAATGCCAGGTTTAGTATTAAAAGTTTTGGTAAACGAAGGCCAAGAATTTAAAAAAGGCGACAACTTACTTGTATTAGAAGCCATGAAAATGGAAAATATTTTAAAAGCACCTGTTGATGGTGTTGTAAAAAGTATTAAAATTAAACCAGGAGATAAGGTCGATAAAAACGAAGTCCTCCTGTTGTTATCTTAAAATACTAGCAATAAAATTTCCTAAAATATGCGGAAATAAAATGGCGGTAATTACTAGGCCAGAAATAGCTCCCCAAAAATGCGCTTCGTGATTAATATGATCGCCTTGTGTTTTGGCAGCATACATACAATACCCTAAATATAACATCGCAAAAATATATGCAGGTATGCCAATAGGAATAAAGAAAATATATATTCTGCTTAAGGGGTCGAAAAGTATATAACTAAAGAGCACTGCAGATATAGCGCCAGAAGCTCCTAAACTATAATATCCACTATTGTTTTTGTTTTTCAGGATGCTGCTAATATCAGAAAGTATTAGACCTAAAACATAAATAACTGCAAACTGCCAATGCCCAACAATTTTTTCTAAGGTAAAGGCAAAGAAATAAAAGCTCAGCATATTAAACAACAAATGGTTCATGTCTGCATGTATAAAACCACTTGTTAAAATAGTAAAATAAGACTTTCCTCTTTTAATACTATAAGGATGCAACATTAAACCTCTGTTCGCATAAGTATTTCCATAGATGCCGTATAACGAAACCGCAATGGTAAATACAAATATGATTGATGAAACGGGTGTATATTTTATGATGTCTTCCATTATTTTTCTAATCTATAAATAGGATAACGTAAATAAGATTTTTCAAAATACGAAGAATTTCTGTAAACAAAGTCTAATTGTAGAGCGGCACTAGCCGCAAAGTTTTTATCTTCTACTTTTTTCTTTTCTAATTTCTCTTTTAGGTTGGGATTATTTCGCAAAAGTTCTGCAGCAGTATCTTCAAAAACATAATCAGAAAAATATTCTTTTTGAGCCAATATTTCGTCAAAAAAATTCCAATTAAAATAAGAGTCTATTGCTTGAGGCTCTAACGTTTCAATAATAAATCGGCAAGCAGCTTGGTTAGTGTACACAATGTAATCTCCAGCAGAAATATTTATTTTTTGCTCTTCTGCATGCACTTTCACATTGCTGTGTAAGTAATGTCCTTCATACGGTTTTTGTACAGTTTTATAGTCATCAATATAATATATATTCACTAAAAAAGCAGTGTCATTATTTATAGATACTACCTCTACTCCATTTAATTTTAAACGATCTACAACTTCCTTCCATGCATGCGGGATGAGGTAGGCAATGGGTTTTTGTACAGTACTTGTAGGTTTGTAATGTTCGTAGTATTTAACTTTTTTAGTAAACGATTTTTTTCTATCGTAGTACAATCGATCTAAGCCGCTAACATCTGATTTTTTATATGCAGCTTCGTATCCTTTAAAATCAATGTACTTTAATTGAGAGGAATCTAATCTCCAATTTAAATTAAAATCTTTTTGCACTAATACTTCTTTATCTGCTTTTTGTTTAGTAGCAATAATTGTAGCAGCATCTTTTTTAATAATTTCTAAACACGAAAACAAAAAAGCATAAGAGCCTTCTACACGTTGTTTGTAATTTTTTAACATATGCGTTTCGAGCGTAAAACCAATTGTATTAAATAATGTAGAGTAACCGGTTGCAAAACGAGGACTCTCGTAAAAAGCAGACCAACCAGAATCGGGTGTATTACTCCAAGCATTTACATAAGGCACAGCATCAAATTTATAAGCACTTAATTGTTGATTAAGTTGTGGGATAAATGAATTGTATTGATAATTGGATATTGTTGATTGTAATTTATTTCGTTGAGTTGCTATGTAAGTTACGATGTGCTGATAGTCTGCACCGTTGCTAGTGTGCGTATCTATAAAAACATGTGGCTTTACTTCGTTAAAAATTTTTACAAAAGTTTGAGCATTACGTGTATCTAATTTTATAAAATCTCTGTTCAAATCTAAGTTCCTTGCATTTCCTCTAAATCCATATTCTTCTGGTCCGTTTTGGTTTGCTCTTGAAGAAGAATTACGTCTTAAAGCCCCATCAACATTATAAACAGGTATGATGTAAATATTCATATAGTCTAAAATATCTACAAACAAACTTGAGTTTGGGTAAGTTTCATTGAAATATTTTTGTTTAGGTAATTTATTGCCTGTTGAAATTGCAAGTAAATTATGCACCAAAACCATTGAAGCATCAATTCCTTCTGGCTCACCTGGATGTATGCCATTATTTATTAAAACATTAACCTTGCCAGTTGTATTCCCTTTAGTGAGTTTTATGAGCACTATATTTTCTGCAACATCAGTATAATAACTTTTGCTTTCTATTTGTATATTTGGGTAATTGTTCTTTAACAGGGAATAAAACTCAACTACATTAGTGTAAGTAGGGGTTTGGTTACCATTTGATAAAAAGAAGGGGGCTTGTAAGAGTTGACAATAACTTGTTATTTTTAATACGATAACAAACAATGTAGTAATTAGAAGCTTTTTCATAGTATCTATTAAAATTATTTATAGGTGATATTATGAATTTTAATTTAAAATACAGAACAACTGAAATATTTTTTTGTTTATTGAGAAAATGGAAGAAAACAAGCCAAAATACCCATTAAAGAGGTTTGCTCGTTTATTAAAGGTTGAGCGTAAGGAAATTTACAGTATATTATTATTCGCTATTTTTAGTGGTATCATCAATTTATCACTCCCACTCGGCATACAATCTATTATTAACCTAATTGGTGGCGGTATTGTATCTACTTCATGGATAATATTAGTTATAATAGTAATATTAGGTGTTGCCATGACTGGAGTTTTGCAAGTCTTCCAGTTATCAATTAATGAAAATCTTCAACAGAAAATATTTGCAAAATCAGCTTTTGAATTTTCATACAGAATCCCAAGATTCAAAATGGAATCTACCGATCAGTATTATATTCCAGAAATGGTAATGCGATTTTTCGAAACTACCATTATACAAAAAGGACTTTCGAAAATATTAGTTGATTTTTCTGTAGCGACTCTTCAAATCATTTTTGGTTTAATTTTACTATCACTTTATCATCCATTTTTTATTATTTACAGCTTACTCTTTATATTATTTGTATACATAATATTTAGACTAACTGGCAAAAAAGGAGTGGATACATCTCTCGAAGAGTCTGGCTACAAATACGATGTTGTGTATTGGTTGGTAGATTTAGCAAGATCAATGGACTCATTTAAAATGGCAGGTAAAACAGATTTGCCATTAAGAAGAACAGATGACTTGTTGAAGAAATATATTACCGCAAGACAATCGCACTTTAGAGTATTAAAAACACAATACTATAATTTAATTACATTCAAGGTTTTAGTAACCGCAGGTTTATTGTTGATTGGAGGCTTGCTAGTAATTGAACAACAAATGAACATCGGCCAATTTGTTGCAGCAGAAATTATCATCATCTTATTAATTTCATCTGTAGAAAAATTAATTTACAGTACCGAAACTATATATGATGTATTAACAGCTGTAGAAAAAATTGCATCTGTTACAGATATAGAATTAGAAAGAACAGATGGCAATGAATTTACTTCAGGAGTTGATGATAGAGGAATGGCTATTGAGTTGAGAGATTACAAATACAGATTTAATTTTGAAGAAGAGTATATTTTAAAAGACATCAATTTAAAAATTGAACCTGGAGATAAAGTATGTTTGTCGGGATTTAACGGGTCGGGTAAATCTATGTTGATGCATACATTTGCTAGTATTTTTCAAGATT
>JAGVEE010000410.1 GCA_020058405.1 Sphingobacteriales bacterium | reverse complement strand
GCAATATCTTGTCTTCTAATAATCGCATGTGCCTCAAACCCTATTCCCAGAAACGCAACTAAAAAATTGACAGGCACTTGGGTACCCGTTAAACAAGAATTAGGTGGCAACAACATTGCTCGTCAGCATTTCAGCAAACAGACCTTAACCATCAGAGATACAAGTTATGTTATTACTGCCGAAAATGATTTAGAAGAAATTCAACAAGACGAAGGCTCTATTTACATCAACAAAAATAAAATAGACTTTTATGGTAAACGAGGCAAAAATAAAGGCAAACACTTTACTGCAATATTTAAAATCGAAAAAAATCAATTAATCATTTGCTATAATCTTGGAGGTATTGGTTTCCCAGAATCATTCGAAACCATAGGTAAACCGCTATATTTTATGAGTACTTACGAGTATGGTAAGTAGAATGTTCAAAATTTCGAAGTTTCGAAAAAATCAAAATAGGCAATGAATGATATTAAAATAACAAGAACGGATTCTGGTAATTTAGATTTTCAAAAATTGGTAGCAGAGCTCGATAAGGATTTAGCCATTCGGGATGGAGATGAGCATGCTTTTTTTGCACAATTCAATAAAATCAACATGATTAAGCATGTGGTTATAGCATATGATAATGAAATTGCGATCGCTTGTGGCGCTATAAAAGAATACGATTCTCTAACAATGGAAATAAAAAGGATGTATGTTCCACCACAATTTCGAGACAATGGTTATGCATCATTAGTATTAGAGGAATTAGAAACATGGGCAAAGGAATTGGGGTATAAAAAATGCATCTTAGAAACAGGATTAAAACAACCTGAAGCTATTCGCTTATATGAGAAAAACAACTTCCAAAAAATTCCGAATTATGGCCAATATGCTAATGTGGAAAACAGCGTTTGTTTCGAGAAAATAATTAGTTAGCAGTTTAATTTGCACATTTTCGAATTTGCACATTTGCACATTTTCGAATTTCTTAAAACCTTCCGACTAATCTTAAATTAAGTTGCCTAGAGGTTAAAAAATTTGGGATAGCATATTGTTGGTCGCGAACATCACGAATCCACAAATAAGAAATGGTGTTTGATCGTTTAAATAAGTTGAATACCTCTGCATATAACATGATGTTTTTAAAAGGTCCAATTTTAGCAGCTCCACCCATTTTTTTACCCACCCATTCTTTAGAGAAACCGATATCTGCTCTCCAATAAGGTGGCATGCGCAAAGTATCTTTGTATCGCTCAAAGTCTGGTGGACCAAATGGCAAACGTGCGCCAAATACAATATTTAAATGCACTTTCACACTTGGGTCTTTTGCAAGCTTATCCTGAAAAAAGATTGAAAAATTAAATCGCTGATCCGTTGGTCGTGGAATATAACCCGGAAACACTTTTGCAGAATCTACACCTGCATCATTTTTTATCGTATAAAAATCATTCAATAAATTTTCTTCCGTTTTTAAAAACGATAAACTAAACCACGATTCTAAATCTTTAACAAATTCTCCATTCACTTTAAAATCGGCACCCATGGCATAAGCATCTGCCTTTTCATTTGCATAATAACGTATGCGAACATTATCAATTTCATACGGAATAATGTTCTTCATTTCTTTGTAATATAGTTCAGAAATAAACCTAAACTTTCGTCCTCCAAAAAATTTAAATTGATGGTCGGCAGCAAATACATAATGGATACTTCTTTGCGCTTTTGGATCTTTCGCCAAAGTGCCATCAAAATTTCTTAACTCTCTATAAAAAGGTGGTTGGTTGTAATGCCCCCATGATGCTCTAAATACCCAATCTTTTTTCCAATCGGGTTTATAAGATAAAGTCGCTCGTGGACTAACATTTAATTCATCAGTATAATCCCAATACGTAGC
Source organism: Sphingobacteriales bacterium (assembly GCA_020058405.1). Classification (GTDB taxonomy): domain Bacteria; phylum Bacteroidota; class Bacteroidia; order Sphingobacteriales; family Sphingobacteriaceae; genus CAJBVG01. The sequence continues at coordinate 1,623 of JAGVEE010000410.1, read as the reverse complement.
ACGAATACCCATAGATAATTTCAAATCATGCTTCGCTGAAATTGGTCGCGTATGTTGTATAAATCCATGAACACGGTTACTCGATAAATCTATTTTAGCTTTTACCACATCTTGTAATACTATCGTATTATCAAGGTCTGGTGCAGCATAATCCGCAGAGTCAATTAATTTCCATTCACTCAATCTATCGTCAATTACTTCGTGCTGATATTTTACTCCCCAATTCCAAAGATTCTCCTCTTTTTGTAAACTTCCTTTGTGTTCATAACTCTGTACACTTGCAAATAAAAAGTTCCGTGCATGATTTAAGAATCCGCCAACTCCCCTATTTGCTTTCACTTGGCCGAAAGTTGATTTACCAAAATTGCTTTCTATTTCATCAAAAATATATTGACCTTCTATATCAAACGTTTCACGCTCATCTGTTTGAAATCTAGAACTGATAAATTTCAAATTCAAATTATTATTTGGATGGTAGGTTGCTGTAATTGCTCCCATACCCGATTGGTATTTATCAATTTCCTGCCCTTGAAAAAATACAGTTAGCCTTAGTACTTCATTAAAAGTTCCAAAAGTTGTTTCTCTACTTTGCGGTATAACCGTATAATTATTTGTATTGATGTTGCCTAAAAAAGAGATTTCCCAATCTGTATTTATATCATAAGAAATAAAGGTTTGAAAATCATAAAATGAAGGTTGATAATCGCCATCCACATCTAAAGTACCTAATAAATATCGAGTGGTTTTTTGGCGAAACCCTACTAAATAACTCAGTCGTCTGTTTTTGTTAGTGCCTTCAAAACTAAATGAGGTACCAAGTAAACCAGCAGAAAAAGAACCACCAAAATCTTTCGGTTTTTTGTAACGTATATCTAATACTGATGAGAGTTTATCGCCATATCGTGCTTCAAAACCACCCGCCGAAAATTTTACAGAGCTCACTAAATCTGCATTTATAAAACTTAAGCCTTCTTGTTGACCAGAGCGTACTAAAAACGGACGATAAATTTCAACATCATTTACATAAACTAAATTTTCGTCGAAATTCCCACCGCGAACGTTGTATTGTGAACTCATTTCGTTGTTAGAATTTACACCAGGTAATGTTTTTAAAATTGCTTCAAAATTCCCAGATGCTGAGGGCAAGCTGCTCAGTAATTTTGCATCTATTTTAGTAATGGTAGATGTTCGCTCTTCATCACTTTGTACAATAACTTCTGATACGTTTATCGATTTTTGAATAAACTTTTTATCGGCTCTAAAACGTTCGTTCCCTTTTAATTTGATGTTTAAATTTTCTGATTGGTAACCAATGTAAGCATACATAATGCTGATGTTGGTATCAGCTGGGACTCGTAGTTCGTAATACCCTTGTTCGTCTGTTTTAGTAGCTATACTCGTACCTTTTACACTGATGGTAACTAAAGGAAAAAGCTTGCCTTCTTCATCTTTTACTGTACCAAAAACAACTGCTTTTTGTTGAGCAAAAACCGAATTTACTATAAAACTAAAAAAGAAAAACAATAAGATTTTTACTCTCATACCAGCAAGAACGAACAACTATACCTCGAAGGTATCTAAACGTAATTTTTTAAGTTCTGCAATCATATCAATCGGGTCTTC
>JAGVEE010000362.1 GCA_020058405.1 Sphingobacteriales bacterium | reverse complement strand
CTATCGAGGGCCTTGCATTGTTTATCTTATTATCCTTTATCTTATTATCTATCTTACTCTATTACTCAAAGACCCTAAATATACCAGTACATACTATACTATTTATACCATAAATAACACAATTACCACCCAACAGCATATATATACCATACAAGTTAAAATGATAATCAATCAGTTATAAAATAATAAATAAAAGAAAAAGGGTCAAAAAAAAGAGTAGGCGTTTTTGGTTTATCTAGCCCCGGGGAAAATGAGACTAGGTATTTGATAATGAGCCTATTAACTTTTTTAGAAATCCTTTGTAATTTACTGATAATCAGTAACGGTTTTATTGGGGTTTCAGAGGATTATTCTTTATCGAAGTATTGCCTAGGCTTTTGGAAGGGAAATAAAAGGATAAAGAAAATGCCAAGGGAAGGGAAACCGACAACGGCATATTTAAGGTAAATGGGATTAGAAATAAGGAAAGGAGAAATTAGGGTAAGGACAAAACAGATGGCAGCCAAAATGCAACCTTTGCGATATTTAGTTTTAATAGACTTCATGATGAAAGGGATTTAATTATTATTGTTTTTACCAAAGATAATATCTTGACAGCATTCACAGTTGGAATCGGTAAATCCTCCAAGACTATCAACACAAGATTCAAACCTTTCAATTTTCATTTCTTCCTGCATTTGGAGAGAGGCTACATATTGTATAAAAGAAAGGATTACTACAATAAGGAAAAACAAGGCAACCTTGTTACCTGTGCTTAGAACATTTTGATGTTTCATTATTTATTTTTAATTAAGGGTTTAAAAGTTACAGTGGAATCATAGTAAATGGTGATCGTCCCACTATCGGTCCTAATGGTCTTAACGTAATAGGTAGAATGAACCAACCTAACTGAGGAGCATGAAGCAAGGGAAATAAGGATAAGGACAATACTAATTAGCTTCTTCATAATTCCTCCAATCTATAATAACTCCTTCACCTTGATTCATTTCTGTGTCTTGTTCATCGTTTAGACAATCGGTACATATCATACCATTACCTTGTGACTGGAGTAGCCAACGTGACCTTGCTCCGCATACTGAGCAGCAGCTTTGCTTTGGCCTGCGCTCCTTGATTTCTATTTTGCCTATTACTTTCATAATTATGCAGTTACTTTATTAAAAATTAAATTAGTTTTACCAAGTGAGGCATTACCCATGTTAACTAAGAACCTATTGTCCCATGATGGCTTAACAAATGACATGATGAACTTGTCTTTGTTTTCAAATGCAATAGCAGTAGCAGCTTTAACTTGGGATGTGCTTATCCTCATATCTCCAGGGAATACAACCACATGAAACATTTCATTGTACTGAACATATCTAAGACGTTCAGTAACCATACGATTAAGCTGTTCTGGGCTATTAGCACCAATCCAATAATTGTTAGCAGCGCTACCACCTACTAATACATACGCTTGATAGCGATTAATTTGTCCGTTGTTTGAATTTAAGTTGTTCATTTTCTTTTCTTCTTTTAAATTGTTAATTGATTTGTTTAATTTAGTTTTTGATTAATACGTATTGCTCTAACACTCCTGTTTGAGGGTCAAATGATACATAATACTTTTGTTCAGTGATGTGCATTACTGTCACAATCCATTTAAATCCTGAACCATCTTCTTTTGTTACTTCTGTAACATGATTAGGATTAATGCCAATGGCATCTGAGAAGCGAACTATTACGCTTAGTGCTGATAACTTTTCCATTTGTTTATATACTGCCATTAGTGGCATTGTTACTATGGTAGGAATCGAACCCACCAAGAACCATTTAGTAAGATTTACGGTAAGCAATAGCAATTAGAATTAACCCAACAATACAGATTAGTTCACAGCTACCAAACATATAAATATATATGTCAGCGTGTTTGTTTGCACTGTTCATTCCTCCAACGGGAATAATAATCATAGTGATTAAGGCTAATACTAAGCCAGTAAATAAAATTGTTGTACTGATTGTCTTGAAGTTCATACTTGTTTCTTTATTATGTGTGGTTTACTTGTGCTCTCTAACCCAGAAAGCGAAGGGGGGCCGATAATTCTGAGTCAATGACGGGGGGATAATCCGGCAATCTCAACCGACTGTCAAATGACCCTAATGCTACTTACTCACACGCTTTTTATTTTAGTGGTTATATGTTTTTTATTTTGGGGGAAATAGAAAATTGAAATTGGGAAATAGAAAATAATAATATATTTGTGGTAATAAAATTATAAAATTGTATGAGAACATTAGAAGAAATGGGTATAAGTGAAAGCACTATATCAGGCGATGGGAATGTAAGTAAGTCGGAGTTGAGGATAATAATGAGGAGTATAATGGAGCAGTTGGATATAAGTACAATACGAGAAGGCGTTAAAGTGAGTGGGAATACGATGGCGACATGTCAAACGTATTTGGGAGTGGGGATAAATATAGTTGAAAGTGCGAGTGCGAGTTTGAATGCGGTTAAATTGCCGTACCCACCGAAAAAGGGGAGTACAGTAATTGTGATAAACAATAGTGGTTTTCCGATAGCTGTGTATCCGAGTGTAGAGGGTGGAAGTATAAATGGTACGATAAATGGTAGTGCAATTGTGCCGAGCGATGGGAAGCCATATAGTTTTTTTTGTTGGGAAAATCCATTGCCGGGTGCTTGGACTTGGACACCACCTGCAACCAACCAATATGATTCAGGCGAAATAATTATAAATACAACATCTGGAAATAATGTTTGGGCATTATTAAATACAAATATGAAAGGTGTTGGTTCAGGATTTAATTCAGATACTGGTTGGGGTTATGATTGTTTAAATACAATTATGTTTGGAGCAGGAGCAGGAGCAAATGGTTATGTAGCTATGCAGCGACCAAATCCTACTTGGAACAATTTATTAAAATTAAAAGTTTATACAAATCTTTTAACAGATTTTGGTGGAGCAACAATGGGTTTAACTCAAGGTTCAACTGTAAATTTATATGTAGCAGGAACAACTAATTTAGTTGGTGTAGCTGCTGGAGGAGGCGCTGGAAATTATGGTAATGGTGGTACTGTTCCAAATTATTTTGATTTAAATAGCAATGTTCCTGGAACAGGAGTTGGTGGAACTTTATCTGCAAATATTGGCGATCCTGGAACACTTTATACTGTAAGAGATTATTCATTAATGCCATCGTATTTAGGTTCAGGATTTGGAAATATATACATGGGACAAACTACATATAATTCTATATTGTGTGATAAATGGGTTGGTAGAGGTGCTCAATTTCATATACAACCACGTGCTGCATATACAGGATTAAAACTTCGTTTCTTTATCGAATACAACTAATGGGAATGCTATTTACCATAAATGAGGAAGGTGTAATTTCTAACAGCGATTGGAGAGGAGTAAAGGAATTCAATGCGTTGTTAGAAGTTGAGTTTCGTTGTGTTGTAATGATATGGGACAATCAGTCTATGTATAGACGAATGCCAATAGAACAACGCGAGGAAAGGGTTTGTAAAGGATTGCTAGGAAGTAATGCGGAAAGGTTTTTAAAAAGCACAAAATACAAGGAAGCCTCATGGTTATATAGAGCGATTGATTTTGACATTGATTTAAATATGCTTGAAATGTACACTAAGAAATTGGTGGGATTGAGTTCGATGTTGAATGAATTGGAGATGAGTGACGATATCAATGTTCAGAAAAAATACGATACGATTAATAAAAACGTAACGAATTTTATGAAATTGAAAAACGAGTTTGAGAATAAAATTGAACAGCGTGGTAAAATTTCCAAAAATTTTAAAGTTATTTTAAGTGGGATTGAAAAGTTTTACGAGCGAGCTAAGATGATGAAAAACGAGCACGAGGTTTACAGAAATTATAGAACACAATAATGTTTCAAAAAATAGAAGAGCCAATTAATACTGAATATGCAATTGTAACTTCAATACCTGAAGGAACTGGTTACATATTATCTGATCTATTTATTATAAATGGACAAAATGGTTATGTTCCAAAAGTTGGACATTTTTTTACAAGTGCCATTGGTGTTGTACAAATCTATGACAAAGTAGATTCGTTTTTTCGAATTAAAGGATTTGGTGTTGACGAGTTTACCAAAAAAACTAGGCAAATAAATCAAGAGAGTTTTCTTGATTGCAAAATAATTCATTTAGCATAATACATTGAAAAACTACAATAAACTTATATGGGATATTGATGATACGG
>JAGVEE010000189.1 GCA_020058405.1 Sphingobacteriales bacterium | reverse complement strand
CATATATGCAGGTTTTTTTATGCAGGATGATAGATAGTGGATGATAAATAGTGGATGATAAATGCAGGATGATAAATGCAGTTTTTATTCCGTCTCTAACAATGTTTTCAACTCTTCCATTTCTTCTTCCGACTCCGGAATAATTTGCAGCGAATCTACTACTACATAATTTCTTGCAATGCCTCGCAATACAACCGAATTAAAAATACCAACTGTATCTGATGCAGGAACCTTGCCTCGTCTTACCATCAAGCCTCCAATAAAACGAAAGTAATTATGCATGTATGGTTTCAACGTACCATCAGCTAAAAATGAATATTTAAATTTCTTAGGCTTCGGTACAATGCTTGCTAAAAAAATACTTTCCCCTAAATTTAATTGCGCTGGTTTTTTGTTGAAATAAAAATGTGCCGCCTCTGTAATGCCATAAACATTAGGTGCCCATTCAATAATATTTAAATACACTTCGTACATTCTTTGTTTAGAAGTAAGTCTGTTATTTTCTATCAACCACACAATAATCATTTCTTCTAATTTTCGCGCAACCGTTTTGTTCCTACTCAAGAAAACATTTTTTACCAATTGCATAGAGATGGTGCTGCCTCCGCGCTTAAATCTTTTTGCAACAAAGTTGGTAGCAATAGATTGGCGAAAGGCTTCTTCGTAAAATCCTCTATGGCTAAAAAACAAAGGATCTTCTGTGGTTAACAAAGCATTTTTTATATAGTCGGAAATTTGTTCGTAGGGTGTAAAGTTTGGGTTCGATGCACCTACATAAATGGAACGTGCAGCATAACCCACTTCATACGGTACATGTACAAAATCTGAATTCATTTTTTGCAAATTTGTTTCTCCAAATTTTACAATAGAGAAATTATTTTTGCTTAAGCCCGAATTAAATTTACACTTCCATGGTTCTTTTTCATCTAAATAAAAATTTAAATGATAACCTAATTTACCTTGTACTTGCAAGCCTTCTAAGGTGGCGAATAATCCTTGCGGAAATGAATTGAAAAAATCTTGCGCAGGCATTTCCTCAATATCAAATTTCAACTCGTAAATTTTTGAAGGCGCAATGCTGTACTTAATATATGGCCTTGCTTTTATCAATCCTAAATACGCCACAGAAGAACTATCAATAGAAATAGATTTCTCCCCGATAAACATATTACAATCTATAGAAGCAATATTTACGATAACATCTTTTTGTGCAATTCTGGGATGGTTTACCGTTAAATTTTTTAATGCCCAATTACCAAAAATACGAAGCTCTCCAGATGCATATTCAATATTATCCATGCGAGTAGATACTGTATCGAAACTTAATTTCAATCCGAATTTTTGTTCTAAATAAGGCAGCTCTACTTTTTTGTTATCTGCATAAAAACGTACGTTTAATTTTTTATCTGATGGATACAACTGACCTTCCATGTGCCAAACAGATTCGTTGTTATTTAATATTAAGGTTGAATTTAATTGATGATCATTTATAGAAATAGAATTTGCATTAATGGTAAAGGCGTGTTCCTCATCCTCTACATTTAAACGATAATTGGTGATAGACATGTTGTTGGGAACTTTGTATAAAAGTTCGTTAATTAAATTATCGGCAAGGTTTGCTAAATCTACTCCCGACTGATCTTTTTTAACAGTGTCTTTAGGTGTTTTATTTTTCAATAAAAAATCGAAATTTCTTTTTCCGTTTTTATTGATAATGTTTAGCACTGCGTTTGATGAAATTAATTCATCAATTTTTACATTGCCAATAATTAATGGAAGAATAGCAACGCTTACTTTAAACTGATTAATTCGTAAGAGTGTATCGGCACTATCGGGCACTACACTTATGTTTTTAAATTCAACAGTACTAAGTCCTACAAACCCTGCTTTTTCAGTTTTTATAGTTAATTGATGTTTGCGCTTTTCTGAACTAATAACCTTGTCGATTACTTTTTCTAAGATACTTTGGCGAAATGCAATCATCAATATAAAAGACAAGAGAAGGAGCCCTAAAAACACATAAATTGCAATTCGTAATTTTTTCATCATATCAAACCAATAAGTGAAATTACTTGTTATTGATTAAAATGACGAATTAAATACATTTTTGGCACGAACTTAGCTATAATTAAAACATGAAGTATTTGAAAATTAGCCTTTTATTAATTACTACAATAGCTGTATTTATTAGTGCTTGCAAGGATGATCCTATTGAACCACAAGACAAAGAATTGCCCGTTATCACAAAAATATACCCAAGTATTACACACCAAGCGTATGATTTTGGCGACACCGCCTTTTTTAGCATAAAATTTAAAGATAACCAGCAATTAGCAAACGTTTCGCTACGCTTATATTTAGAAACAGAGGAGGAAATATTGTTTACTGCAAAAAGTCCTGCTGCTGATTCGGCAAGCATCGACACCTTTGTTATAATGAATGATTTACGTTTTAGCGACCTCGATTTTACTATTAAAGCGGTAGATGTAGCGGGCAATGTAGCGCTACAAAGTAGCCATATCCATTTAAGATAAGCCACAAATTTTGAAACAATTGCCTCAGCCTTTGGGTTCTTTTGGTACATTTGCAACACAAATTTTGTTATGTACACTAAAGAAGAAGTATTAAAGGCATTGAGCCACGTTGAAGAGCCAGATTTGGGTAAAGATTTGGTAACGTTAAATATGATTGAAGATGTAAAAATTAACGATCAAGAAATATCGTTTACCGTAATATTAACCACTCCGGCTTGCCCCTTAAAAGAACTCATACACAATGCATGTGTAAATGCTATACACCATTTCGTTAGCAAAGATGCAGTGGTAAAAATAAACATGACCTCTAGAGTTACGCAAAAAGAAGGTTCTAAAAATTTCCCGAATATTAAGAACATTATATTAGTTGCCTCTGGTAAAGGTGGAGTTGGCAAATCAACAGTAGCAGTGAACTTAGCCATAGGCTTAAGTAAACAAGGCGCTAAAGTAGGTTTAATAGACGCCGATATTTATGGCCCATCTATCCCTATGATGTTCCATTTAGAAGGAGCAAGACCAGCTGCAGAAAAAGTTGGTGAAAAAGTGAGTTTAATGCCGATTGAAAAATATGGGGTCAAATTATTATCGATTGGTTTTTTTACAGACCCTAACCAAGCAATTCCTTGGAGAGGGCCAATGGTTACAACCGCTTTGCGCCAATTGTTCCAAGATGCAAATTGGGGTGAGTTAGATTATTTAATTGTTGATACGCCTCCAGGTACTGGTGATGTACACATTACCTTGGCTCAAAATTTCCCGATTACAGGGGCTGTTATTGTAACTACGCCACAAAATGTAGCCTTGGCAGATACGCGTAAAGGCATATCGATGTTTAAAATGCAAGGCATTAATGTGCCTATTTTAGGGATTGTAGAAAACATGGCTTATTTCATTCCAGAAGAATTGCCAGACAATAAGTACTATTTATTTGGTAAAGAAGGGGGCAGAAAATTGGCACAGCAAATAGATGTTGCCTTTTTAGGAGAAATCCCGTTGGTGCAGGCAGTAGGCCAAGCAGGAGAAATTGGTGAACCTATTATTTTAAATGATGAGCATCCTACTGCGAAAGCTTTTGAAACTATCTCTTCTAAAGTAGCGCAACAAGTGGCAATATTAAATGCAGGAATGGCTGAAACAGTTCTTAATTAGAATTGTTATAAATAATATTAACTTTGTAAAAAACAATTCAAATGAGCCAAGTAAATACAGAATTAATCGAGCGCATAGAAGCGGCGTTAGATCAAATAAGACCATACTTAGAAGCAGATGGTGGTAACGTTGCGTTACAAGAAGTAACTGAAGACATGGTAGTTAAATTAAAGCTATTAGGCGCTTGCGGTACTTGCCCAATGAGCATCATGACTTTAAAAGCTGGTGTTGAGCAAGCATTAAAGCGTTCTATTCCTGAAATCAATTCGGTTGAAGCCATTAACATTACAGATATGGACGACCCGAATGCGGTTTTACCTGAGAGACTAAGAAGCTAAAAACAACGTTTCTGCTTTATTCAATATTTTAATATTATGATTAAAAAGCTTTTTTTCTTGCTGATAGTTTTATCGGCAATGTTTACTGCCAATACAAATGCGCAAGAAAAGAAGCTTATACAATTCTCTGGAATTGTAATACACGCGGACAGTTTAGAGCCGCTTCCATTTGTAAACATCATTAATATTTCTAGAAATTATAAAGGTACGTATACAGATATGCGTGGTTTTTTTTCGTTGGTAGTAAGTGTAGGCGATACCATTCAGATTTCATCTTTAGGATATAAAAAACAAGAGCTCGTAATTCCGAAAGATTTAGTGAATAATACCTTGAGTGCTATTTTTAAATTAAAGATGGATGCGATTGATTTGCCAATGATTTATATTTTCCCGTATGCAACTATCGAGCAGTTTAAGCAAGCCTTTATAAAACTTCGTTTGCCCGATGATGATTTAATGATTGCTCAGAGAAATTTAGACGCCAATTTAATGATGGCCTTAAGCTCTGCAATGGCCTGGGATGGTACACAAAACACACGATATTATTTCCAGCAACAGTCTGAAAAGCTTTACTGGCGAGGCCAAGAGCGATACAACCCATTATTAGATGTGGTAAAAATAAATCAATTTATTCGCTTACTCGGCGAAGGGAAAATATCCTTGAAGAATGAAAAAAGAGATGAATAAATGTGCAAATGCGAAAATGTGCAAATTACCACTCACCTGAGTGCAATTTGCACATTTGCATATTTAAACATTTGCACATTTACCATTTGCACATTTACGCATTTGAATATTTACACATTATCTTCGTTTTTTTGCAGCAGGATACTTCATCTTATAATCAGGTTTTACCAAACCCTTCGTAATAGCATCTAATTTTTTAGCAATTAATCTTTTCTTGATAGGTGAAATTTTATCGATGAATAATTTCCCTTCGATATGATCGTATTCGTGTTGAATAATACGCGCCAAAATTCCATTATAATCTTCTTCGTGTGCTACGAAGTTTTCATCAACATATTTTATTTTAATATTTGATAAACGGTTTACATCTTCTCTAATTTCTGGTATGCTTAAACAGCCTTCGTTGAATGGCCATTCTTTACCGCTCTCATCCAATATATAGGCATTGATAAATACTCTTTTGAAGCTTTTCAATTCCGGTTTATCCTCATCGTCATCATCAAAAGGAGAAGCATCAACCATAAATAAACGAATATCCAAGCCAACTTGAGGCGCTGCCAAGCCAACTCCACGAGCGTGGTACATGGTTTCGAACATGTCGGCAATTAATTGTTTTAAATTCGGATAATCTTTATCGATATCAACACTAACTTTTCTGAGTACGGGATCGCCGTATGCGATAATAGGTAAAATCATATTTCTTTATTGGTTCATCGACATATAAGATTGCAAGATAATGGTTGCACTTACGGTATCGATTAGTTCTTTACTTTGTCGGTTTTTTTTATTCATTCCACTTTGAGCGATTACTTGCGAGGCCATTTTCGAAGTAAATCGTTCATCTATTCTTTTAATATTTATATTGGGAAAAGCGACTTTTATTTTATCGATTTCCTTATTTATCAGTGCTGCCGATTGTGAGGGAGTGTTATCCATTTGCTTTGGTTCTCCGACAATTAGCAATTCTACTTCTTCTTTTTGGAAGTAATCTTTTAAAAAAGAGACTAATTCCTGCGTTGGGATTGTATTTAATGCCGTAGCGATAATTCGCATCGGATCTGTAACTGCGATGCCTGTTCTTTTGGCACCTACATCTAGTGCTAACCATCTTCCCATAATGCAAAGATAAGGGATGAAAACGAATTTTAAATTTTATAAATTGCGGCATGTTATTTAAAGAGATTCCCGGACATACGGAAGTAAAGGAAAGGTTGATTCGGTCGATAAATGAAGAGCGCGTTAGTCATGCGCAATTATTTCTAGGACAGAGTGGTAGCGGATCTTTGGCTATGGCTGTAGCATACGCTCAATATTTAAACTGCACGAATAGAATAGAGAACGATTCATGCGGAGAGTGCTCCTCATGCAGGAAATATCAGAAATTAATACACCCCGATTTGCATTTTAGCTACCCATTTATAGCTAAGAAGGCGGAAGATGTGAGCACCGTTTACATAAAAGAATGGAGAGAGGCCTTGACAAAGCATCCTTATATGGGTTTGCAAGAGTGGATGGATGCCTTGGAAGCAGAAAACAAACAACCGAACATAAACATTGCCGAGTGCCATGATATTATTAAGAGGCTTACGTATAAGGCGTATGAGGCAGAATACAAAGTATTAATAATGTGGTTGCCAGAATATTTAGGAGTAACGGGTAATACTTTGTTGAAATTAATTGAGGAGCCCCCAGAGAAAACCTTGTTTATATTGGTAGCGGAGCAATACGACCAGATATTAAACACTATACTTTCTAGAACACAGCTTATTAAAATTAATAGGTTTAGTGATGAAGAAATAAAAGCTCATTTATTGAGCCTAGGCTGCGAAGAGCATGCGGCTGCGAGGTATGCTTATTTAGCAGATGGTAGCATGCAAGCAGGAATTAATTTAATGAGCCAAGAAGAAAATAATTTAGAAGAATTATTTGTGCAATGGTTTAGGTTGTGTTATGGAAAAAGGGGAATTGAGATACAGGGTTTAATTGAACAAATTGCTCCGGCCTCCTTTGGAAGAGAGAACCAAAAAAACATGTTGCGTTTTGGATTACAAGTAATTAGAGATTGTTTAACGCACAATGCATCGGCATCGGAAATTATACGATTTGAGAGTAAACATTTTGAAATAGCAAAAATGGCTTCCATTTTAAACATGGAAAATGCCAGTTATATAATTGATGATATTGAGAAGGCTATATACCATATAGAGCGTAATGCGAACGCTAAAATTGTATTTTTAGACCTTTCCGTACAAGTTATGAGGGATTTGCAAAGAAAAATGTAAATTCGCATTAATTAAAATTTATAAATATGGGATGTGGATCATGTTCAAGTGGTGGGTGTGTGCCGGCAGGATGTAACAGCAATGGTTCTTGTATGACGGGAGGAGGATGTAGTAAGTTAGATGTATACGATTGGTTTTCGAACGTAGACATGCCTTCAAACTACAAAGCATTTAATATACTTGAAGTGAGATTTAAAGGCTCACGAAAAGATTTTTATCGAAACACCGACAATATATATGTAGAAGCAGGTGAGCTTGTTTGTGTAGAATCGGGTACGGGAGGCTATGATGTTGGCCACGTAACCATGACAGGCGAATTGGTTCGAATGCAGATGAAAAAAAGAGGTGTTGCGGTAGATGCTCCCGAAATCAAGAAATTGTATCGTAAGTCTAGCGCACTAGATGTAGAGAAATGGAAACTAGCGAAAGGCTTGGAGTACGAAACTATGCATCGTGCCCGCAAAATTATTATTGAGTTAAAACTCGATATGAAATTAAGCGATGTAGATTACCAAGGTGATAAAACCAAGGCTACATTTTATTACACCGCAGAAGACCGCGTAGATTTTAGGGAGTTGATTAAAAAACTTGCCGAAGAATTTAAAGTGCGTATTGAAATGCGACAAATTGGTATGCGACAAGAAGCTAGCCGCCTTGGTGGTATTGGTTCTTGTGGTAGAGAATTATGTTGCTCTACTTGGCTTACTGATTTCAAAACGGTAAGTACTTCTGCAGCTCGTTATCAAAACTTATCCTTAAACACCTTAAAACTTGCCGGACAATGTGGTAAGTTAAAATGTTGTTTAAACTATGAGTTGGATACGTACATGGATGCCTTGAAAGATTTCCCGGATGATATTAAGGAAATTAAAACCAGAAGAGGTTCTGCTTATTTACAAAAAACCGACATCTTTAAAAAGACGATGTGGTTTAGTTATAGACACGATGAACCTTGGGTGCCATTGCATGTAAGTAGAGTAAATGCAATTATTGCGATGAACAAAAATAATGAGTATCCGGAAGATTTATCGGACATTATAATTGTTCCTAAGCTAATAGAAAAAGTACTGGATTACGATAATGTTGTTGGACAAGATTCGCTTACTCGTATGGATGAGCGTAATCGTAAAAAGAAAAATAACAATCGTAAAAAAAGCAATAATCGCAAACCAAATAGTACACCAAATGCAGGAGGTGCTGCACCTAATAGCAGGCCACCACAAAACCGTCCGAAAAAATAATGAAAGCAAGATTATCTTTTTTCATTTTAATAACGATGGTATTGTTCTATGCATGTGATGATACTCGAGTGTTTGAAGATTACCAAACTATAAAAGACGACAATTGGTACATTAACCAAAAACCAACATTTTATTTAGAGGTAAGTGATACGCTTAGCGAGCACGACATTTATTTTAATGTGAGGCATACTGGAACTTATAAGTACTCAAACCTATTTGTGTTGTTTACAATACAAGGACCAAAGGCAAAACCAGAAACTCAACGCTTAGAATTTAAGTTAGCAGAGTTAGATGGTAAATGGTTAGGCTCTGGCTTAGGCGATATGTACTCTAACCAAATTAAAATAATGGATAAAGTAAAATTTCCACGCAAGGGAGTTTATTCATTCAGCATCGAACAAAATATGCGCGATAATCCTTTAGCAGGTATAGAGGATATTGGTGTAAGAATAGAAAAAAGTCACTAGTCACTAGTCGTTAGTCTTTAGACAGTCTAAAGACTAACGACTAAGGACTAATATCTAAAATCACCAATACTTAATATCAAACCAACCATCGGTAATACTAACTGTATCCGACTCGTCGCCGACCATAAACATTTTTGCTTTGAAATTAAAGGTGCCAGCAATAATTTTATTGATGGTATCGAGTTTTTTAATGTGTATGTAACCTAAGTGGTCGTTGGTAGTTACATAAGCTAAATTGAATAAAT
>JAGVEE010000198.1 GCA_020058405.1 Sphingobacteriales bacterium | reverse complement strand
TTCTGCTTTTCCACTTACTTCATACGAACTAATTAAATTCGAAAGTTTAGGAGCATTTCTAAAACTTAAATAATAAACATGCTCATAATTTTCGATATCATATTTATGCAAGGCATAAGGTAAAGTAAACTCATAAGCATCTGCATGGTTCATTGTATAATAAAAACCAATTGCTTCGTCGATAATTAAATTTTTCTTTTTTGTGTGATGTTGCATCGAGTTTTCTAACCAGCTGTACACCTTGTATTCATTGCGTTCTGGCCATTGTTTAAAAGTGTAATAATGACGAACACTAAAAGGTATGGCAATTATTAACAACAAAGCAAACATCAAACTTAATTGAACTTTATTGCCTGTTTTTAAACTGAATTTCAAATTGCCAAATAATGAAAATACTCTTTGCATTAAGGAAGGCAAATGTAAAAACATCAAAAATGTTAATATAGAAGTGTATCTGTAAAATGGAGCAAGTGTAAAAAACCAAAAGATGCTGGTAAATAAATACGACCATTCCAATAATTGATTACGTGGATTCCATCTAAAAATAATATTGTACAAACAGCTAATATGCATGATGATGTTGAAGATGAGCATATACGGCTGATATTTATAAATAGGTAAAAATCGCTCTACAAAGTGTAAGTAAAAAGCATTTCCTTGCACCGCTGTTTGGTCATGCTCTTGCCCATGCATTACCAATTGTTGGTAAATATTCTGAAAATTAAAATCGGCAAGTAGTAAGTAAATCATCGGGAAAAATGCAATGGATACTATGTATTGAACTCTTTTTAAAATTGATGCTTTTTTGGTTAACAAATTCAAGCTAAAAATAAATGCGATAGGGTATAAGCCTGGGTGTGCAATTAATAATAAGGAGATTAAAACCGCTTGTATGCTGGGCCTTTTATTTCTAATGGATAAATAAAAGAGTACACTCATTATTGCAATAGCAGGTAACTCTATTCGGCCGTTACGTAAAGAGTTGTTTATGCCTTCGTCCAATACAAATACGCATATTATAAAATAAATGATGGCCTCCACCGTCATATACCTTGCTACAATGTATTTGAACATATAAATACAACTGATGCCTAAAAACAAAAGCCAGAGTAAACGAGTGTAAAACAATTCGGCCGGGAATAAACTCAAATCTATAAAATGGATGAATGAGCTAAGGGGTAAATAGGCTAAAAAAACGGTATCTGCACCTTCATGTGGCCACATTTTGCCAATAAAACCATTCCCTTGTAGGTATTGCCAAGCGGGTTCTATGTTCATTATTTCATCAATCCATGCAATAGGTACTTTATTGAGATTCAATAACATTGTAGCAAAGAGTACCGTTAGAATAATGATGAAAGGTGTTTTTTTTAATGTCATCTTTTAATATTGGTATTTTTTCTGATGAGAATTTCCATAAAACTAACTATATTTCATCGTTTATTAAATACATATGTTCAAATCGAGTAAACAAACCATATTAGTACTAGCTCCACATACAGATGATGGAGAATTAGGTTGTGGGGGAAGTATTAGCAAGTTTCTGGAACAAGGGCACGATGTTTATTATGCGGCATTTTCTGCTTGCGAAATATCGGTTCCTTCACATTTACCTTCGGATATTCTCATAAAAGAAGTGAAAAATGCAACACAAGTGTTGGGTATTAAACCCGAAAATTTGATTTTGTATAATTACGAGGTGCGTACGTTTAGTTACCACCGACAGTTGATTTTGCAAGACATGATTGATTTGAGAAACAGAATTAATCCGGATTTGGTGATGGTGCCAAGTTTAACAGATTTGCACCAAGACCATGGAACCATTTCTCAAGAAGCGTTAAGAGCGTTTAAAACAACCTCTATTTTGTCTTACGAATTGCCATGGAACAATATAAGTTTTAATACTACTTGCTTTATTCCATTAGAAAATGAGCATGTAATAAAAAAAGCGGAAGCCTTAGCTCAATATGAGAGTCAGAAGCACCGCCCTTATGCCAATGAAGAGTTTATAAGAGGTTTGGCACGTACACGAGGCGTGCAAATTTCTGAACGATATGCCGAAGTATTTGAAGTGGTAAGATGGATTATGTAGAAAAAATAGTGGTGTTAATGACTGGTGCAGGTGCGCCAGGTGCTGCGGGCATTATTAAATGTTTAAAGCAAGACAAAAACATACACTTAATATTGGCAGATGCTGCCGAAGAACCTGTAGGTAAATACTTGAACGGGAATTTTTATCAAATACCTACAGCAAGTGACCCCGATTTTATTCCGGCAGTACGTTCCATTTGTTTAAAGGAACAAGTAAAAATAGTAATGCCATTAGTAACTCGAGAGCTTTTCGCTTTTTCAGAATATAAAGATGAGTTCCGTACCATTGGTGTACATGTTTTAGTTTCTGATGAGAGCGCTTTATCTATTGCAAATGATAAAGGCAGGTTATACCAACATTTAGAACAAGCAAGGCTTAAGGTGCCGAAATATAAAATTGTAAATACATGGTTGGAGTTTGAAGAAGCATTAGTCTATTTAGATTATCCGAACCAAAAAGTTTGCTTCAAACCTTGTGTTTCTAATGGTTCTAGAGGATTTAGAATTATAGATCCGGCCATAGATGAGTTTCATTTATTGTTTAAAGAAAAGCCAAATCATACTTTTATATCACTCGAAAAATTAAAAAGTATTTTAGAAAATCAATCCTTTCCTACTTTATTAGTTTCAGAATATTTACCCGGGCCAGAGTTCTCTGTAGATTGTATTGCGAAAAATGGGCAGCCTGTAGTAGTAGTTCCTCGAGTGCGAAGTAGAATGAAAGAGGGCATAAGTGTAGCAGGTGAATTTATTCAAAATAAAGAAATTATAAAATATTGCGAAGACATTATTAAATCGCTGCATTTGCATGGAAACATTGGCATACAAGTAAAACAAGCAGAAGATGGGGTTTATAAAATCTTAGAAATAAATCCACGAGTGCAAGGAACCATTTCTGCAGGATTAGGAGCAGGAATTAACTTACCCTTATTAGCTATTCATCAAGAATTAAATCTAACGATTGATGAACACGATACACAAGTAATTTGGGGAACAAAATTTATTCGTTTTTGGGAAGAAGTATTTTACAATTAACATGTTATTCGATCAATTAATAGAACAGAAGAAAGCATTCGTTTTCGATTTAGATAATACACTTTACCCAGAGAAGGATTATTTATACCAAGTGTATTATATGGTAGGGCAGTTTATAGAATACCAAGAAACATTCGACCATCAAATTATAACAAAATATTTAATTAACGAATTTGAAACGAAAGGGAGAGCACATATTTTCGATAAATTAATAGAACAATTTAATTTGAAAGAAGAATATGTAGATAATTGCATCCGTTTATTAAGAACTGCTCGCTTGCCATTAAAGCTTTTATTATTTAAAGAAGCCGAATGGATGTTGAATGAGTTGGTAGATCACAAGAAACCGATTTTTATTTTAACCAACGGAAGTACCGACCAACAAGTAAATAAAGTAACACAAATAGAATGGAAGGGATTGCAGAAACATATTAAGTGTTATTATGCAAATGAGATAGTACC
>JAGVEE010000170.1 GCA_020058405.1 Sphingobacteriales bacterium | reverse complement strand
CATAATGTAACGTATACACCAGAAGCAATTGATGCTTGTGTGTTTTTAACTACTCGTTACATGAGCGATCGTTTCTTACCAGACAAAGCAATTGATGCTTTAGATGAAGCAGGTTCGAGAGTACACATTACAAACATTCATGTTCCTCAAAATATTATTGATATCGAACAAAAAATTGAAGAGATAAAAGTTGAGAAGAATAAAGTGGTTCGCTCACAGAAATATGAAGAAGCTGCTAAATTGCGTGATACTGAAAAACAATTATTAGAGCAATTAGATACTGCAAAAGCAGAGTGGGAAGCAGAAACAAAAACTCGTAGATACACCGTTACGGAAGATAACGTGGCAGACGTAGTTTCGATGATGACAGGTATTCCGATTCAACGCGTTGGTCAATCAGATAGTCAACGTTTATTAGCCATGGCTGATGAGTTGAAAGGAAAAATTATTGGACAAGACGATGCAATTCTAAAATTAGCGAAAGCGATTCGTAGAACGCGTGCAGGATTAAAAGATCCGAAAAAACCGATAGGTTCTTTTATTTTCTTAGGTCCTACAGGTGTTGGTAAAACAGAATTAGCCAAAGTGTTATCACGTTTTATGTTCGAGTCTGAAGATTCATTAATCAGAATCGACATGAGTGAATACATGGAGAAATTTGCAATTACACGTTTAGTAGGTGCGCCTCCAGGATATGTGGGTTATGAAGAAGGCGGACAGTTAACAGAAAAAGTTCGTAGAAAACCATATTCGGTTATATTATTAGATGAAATTGAAAAAGCACATCCAGATGTGTTTAATATTTTATTGCAAGTATTAGACGATGGTATTTTAACAGATAGTTTAGGACGCAAAGTAGATTTCAGAAATACAATTGTAATTATGACCTCAAACATTGGTTCGCGCCAGTTAAAAGATTTCGGACAAGGCGTAGGCTTTACCACCAATGCAAAAGTTGAACAATCAGAAAACAATGCGCGCAGTGTAATTGAGAATGCATTGAAAAAAGCATTTGCACCAGAATTCTTAAATCGTATTGATGATGTAATTGTGTTTAACTCATTAAAGAGAGAAGACATCTTCCAAATTATCGACATCGAATTAAAAGAATTATTCGGTCGCTTAAGTGCAATGGGTTACCAAGTGCGATTAACCGATGCAGCTAAAGATTACATAGCTGATAAAGGATTTGATGCAAACTTTGGTGCACGTCCATTAAACCGTGCCATTCAGAAATACTTAGAAGACCCAATCGCCGAAGAAATTCTAAAAGGCGAATTGCAAGAAGGAGATACTTTAGAGGTAGATTACAACGACGAAATAAAAGAGATTGTTGTAAAAATTGCGAAACCCGAAAAGCCGAAAAGAAAGAAAAAAGAAGAGGATGAAAATCCTGCTCAATAGTGTTAAAAGAAAGAATCTCAAAGAAATTTGAGATTTTTTCTTTTTCTACCCAACCTTTCTGCTGCTTTATGCGTGTATGGTTGTAGAAAATAATCCAAATTATGAAAAACACGAAAAACATTATCCTTACCTTCTTCCTATTATTAGGATTCTTAAAGGTTTCGGCACAGCAACCTGTGACCGTTTCAGGAACATTTGCAAGGGCTGCAGTGCCATTTGTTAATGAACAAATTACTATTACTTTTAGCAGTTTTGATTCAACGCTTGCTGTTTTAGGTTATGATACTGTGTATACCGACAGCAGTGGATTTTATTTAAGTAATTTTGTGGTGCCGGGTTCTATGCCTCAAGGTTTCGCAATTGTAAAATCAAGTGATTGTTTTGGAGGTATACAAGAAAATTATATGCCATATTTCCCTGGCTTTTATAATCTAACTCTTAATCTTGAGTGTGTCAATTTATGTCAGAACACATTTTATTACACAGTTGATTCTATACCTGGTATGGGTTTGATCGCCAACTTATATGCATCTTCTAAAAGTACTACAGCGAGCTATGATTGGACATTCGGTGATGGCACTAGTGGAACTGGTATGAGCCCTACACACATGTATAATTCTACAGGAACTTATAATGTTTGTTTAACAGTTACTGATAGTATTTATTCTTGTACCTACACTTATTGCGATTCTGTAGTAGTCTCAAATTATTTAAGTACATGTTCTGCATCTTTTAATTACTATCAAGATAGCCTAAATGCTAATTCAATTACTTTCAGCGGACAATCAGGTTCGGCGCCAGGTAGTATTATTACATGGGATTTTGGAGATGGTAATGTGTACACCGGTTCAAACTATGTGACACATTTATATGCCAATTCTGGAATATATAATGTTTGTTTCGGCTACTTCGATATTTTACAAAATTGTTTTACTACATATTGTGACATTGTTTACGTAGGTTCTGGAATTATACCGAACTGCAATGCAGAATTTAAAATGTTCATGATTCCTGATTCATTAAACCAGGGTTCAAACTTAATTTATTTTGCGAATATCTTTCAAAGCCCAACATCTACCTATGAATGGGATTTTGGTGATGGAACTTTCGGTTCAGGACCTTATGTAACGCATTCATTCAATACAATTGGAATATTTGATGTGTGCTCTTAT
>JAGVEE010000156.1 GCA_020058405.1 Sphingobacteriales bacterium | reverse complement strand
TACCCATACATCACCGAAGGTATTGGAGAAGATTTTTTACCAGAGAATGTTGATTTTAACGTTATCGACCATTTCGAAAAAGTAACCGATAAAGATGCGGCTTTAATGACACGTGAAATTGCTCGTGCCGAAGGAATATTTGCAGGAAACTCAGCTGGTTCGGCAATTGCAGGTTTATTGCAAATGAAACACATGTTTAAACCAGAAGATGTGGTGGTAGTAATTTTTCACGATCATGGTACTCGTTATTTAGGTAAAATGTTTAACGACGATTGGTTGAGAGAACGTGGTTTCTTAGAAACGAAGAAAGCAAAATTAGCCATCGATTTAATTGAAAAACACCGCGATTTAAAATTGATTACAGCAAATGAAAACGATACAGTAAATGACGTTTGCCATATGCTAAATAAATTTAAAATCTCTCAAATTCCAGTCACTAATGCCGAAGGTAAATACGTAGGTTCTATAAGTGATAATCATTTGTTCGCATGTTTATTGGATAAGAATTTCGTGAAAGACCAAGTAGTTAGCAGCATTATGCAACAACCATTTCCAGTAGTTACGGCAAATGCTACCATCGAAGAAGTTTCGAAACTTATCAACAAAGATAACCCTGCAGTTATTATGAACGATATGGGTGGAAATACGCATATTATAACGAAGTATGATATAATAGAAGCGATCGCGGGTTAATTAGCTAATATAATAATTAGCTAATTAGCTAATATGATAATTAGCTAATGTTGGAACGGAGCTGCTGTTTGGTTAGCTTGTCATTCTTTCCAGTCTAAAGACTAAAGACTATAGACTAATATCTAAATTCTATTTCCTATATTTGATAATGCGTCTAACTCACAAAGCAGTAAATAGTTCCATCTATAGCTTCACATTCTTTTTAGTCTTAATTTTTGGTTTTACATATTCTTCACAAGCTCAAAACATTTCTGATGATTTTGAAGGAAATGGAAATGTAGGCATGTGGGTACCCGATGCAACCCAAATAAACATTCGTTTTGCGAATCCTTTTAAACAAGGAATAAATACTTCCAATAATGTATTGAGGTATGAAGATAATGGAGGCACTTATTCGAATGTGAGGTTTGATTTGTTGCAAAATTTTGATTTATCAGAACATTCGAAATTCATACTAAAACTTTACGTACCCTCTAATTCTATCACAGGAAATCAGATTAACCAAATATCTTTAAAATTACAAGACGGTACATTGTCCGAACCATGGTCTACACAAACAGAAATTATTAAACCGATTGTATTAGACCAATGGCAAGAAATTACATTCGATTTTGGTAAAGATGTTTACATCAATTTAAATGGAGGCTCACCGGCACCTAAAGTAAGAACCGATTTAAATCGTGTACTCATACAAATTAATGGTGAGAATAATACCGATAAATTAATAGCCTATATCGATGATTTTTTTTACGAAAAATCAATCTCAACTACTACCTATAAACTAGTTTGGGCTGATGAGTTTAATGGATATGGACAAATAGATACGAGCAAATGGTTTCATCAAACACAATTGCCACCTTGGGGAAGTTGGTTTAATGGAGAAATTCAACATTATACAGATAGAACCGCAAATGCAGTGCTAAACAATGGTAGTTTAAATGTAATTGCTAGAAAAGAAAACTACACGAATCAAGGTTTCACAAAAGATTATACATCGGCAAGATTAAATTCTAAATATGCTTTTAAATATGGCAAAGTAGAGTACCGTGCTAAATTACCAATGGGAGTAGGCACTTGGCCTGCAGTTTGGATGTTGGGTAAAAACATAGATGAAGACGGGGCTTATTGGGATAATAAAGGATTTGGAACTACCGCTTGGCCAGCTTGTGGAGAAATAGATATGATGGAACATTGGGGAAGCAATCAGAATTTTATTCAGAGTGCTTTACATACCCCCTCGAGTAGTGGAAATACTTTTAATAAAGGTGGCAAAATAGTTAATACCGTTTCCACCCAATTTCATGTGTATGGAATGATTTGGACAGAAGATAAAATTTCATTCAGCATAGATTCCAACATTTATTATACCTACCAACCAGATGTAAAAAATGCAAGTACATGGCCTTTTGATTTAGAGCAATACTTTCTTATAAACATCGCTATTCAAAATAATATTGTTTCTAATTTTACACAAGACACACTCGAAATTGATTATATAAGAGTTTACGAACAAGAAAAACCCTTGGGTGTAAATACTATTTCTGTTTCTAATAGTATGGTTTATCCTAATCCTTTTGAAGACAAATTGAGTATTCGTATTGATCATACAACAGAGAAATATTGCTTGGTTAAGTTATATAGTATGGATGGAAAATTAGTATTCAACGAAGAACTCAAAATTGAAAATAACCGTATAGAATTAGATGATTTAGGGGGAATAGAAAAGGGAGTTTATGTACTTTCATTTGTGCTAAATAGAGTGCAGGTTCAGTATAAAGTGATAAAATAAAAATAGGTCACAAAGGACGCTAAGTACACACAAAGTATACAAAGGGATTAAATTCTAAATTCTAAATTCTAATAATTCGTCTTCTCATTTCACATAGCGAAGCGGTCCCCTTTCTAATATCTAACGACTAGCGACTAAAGACTAAACGCCACGTCAACACCAAACTCAATACCAGCACCACCATTGCCAAAATAAACAGTTCGCCACCGTCGTTCATTACTTCAATGCCAAGTTTAGTGAGGTGAGAGAATATTGCACCGGCCATTAATCCTGCTGCGAGCATGGCTCCGTAAAAGCTGGTTCTTTTCGGGAATAAAAGGATGGCTGCAATGAGTTCCATTATACCAATTCCAATTCGGCCATAAGGCTCCAAACCCAAAGTGCTAAAGATGTATACAGATTCGGCACTTGCAGTAAATTTGAAATACAATGTCTGTAGTAATATTGCTGAAATAGCAATCTTTAGAGACGCAGAGAAGGCAGAGACGCGGAGCCAGTTAATAAGTGCTGATTTTTCCATAAAATTCTAATGACTAAATACTAAATACTAATGACTAACGACTAGCGACTAACTTCCAATTTTTGTCCGCTTTCTGCTTCAAACTCTTCTCCTCCTTATCCCATTTCGTTTTGGTATTGTTGAAATAGGCATTATGGAACAAATAGAGTTTGCCATCAATAATTTTGTAGGTTTCGGGGTCTATTTCTACTAAGGAACCATCAAAACCCATTGCATATGCGCAATAGCCACCGTACATAGGCAAATATTTACTAGGGTTGCTAATAAATAAATTTTTATTGGCTTCTGTATGGAATAAATAAGTTGCTGATTTAAACTTCACAGAAAATTTTGCAAGTCCTTCTATCGGTTTATTTTGAAAATAACTTACCGCATCATAACCCTCAATGGCTATACCTTTAGTGTTTTTTAAGACCTGAGCTTGTACTGTTAACATATTCAACAGTAGGAGCACATATAACATACTAATTTTCATATTTTATTGTTTTGATGATGCAAATAAACCAATGTTTGTTTTATTTATTTGTCGGCTTACCGACGAATGCTTATTTTTAATAAAATGTATTAATAAATGAATTCCCCGAACATCCAAAATACATCGGAACAAAAGTTCTGGTACTTACGTAATCACAAGTTATTTTCTACCTTGAGTAATGCTGAAATAGACGATTTATGTATCATCACCAAGCATAAAGGGGCTAAAAAAGGAGAAGCAATTTATTTCGGCGAAGATTTGCAGAATCGTATTTTCTTGCTCAAAAAAGGGATTATAAAAATTGTAGAACACAATGATAAAGGTGATGAAGTAATAAAAGACATCATGCAAAAAGGAGATTTGTTTGGTGCAATCGGTTCTGATGACAGTATTAACAAAGAATCTGCCGTAACCATTAGTTCAGAAGCAATTGTATGTAGTTTTAGAATTTCCGACTTTGAAAATATACTTTCTAAGAACCCCGACATTGCCTTGCAATATTTTAAATTCTTAGGATTGAAGCTTAAAAAGATTGAAAACAAATATACCAACCTAGTTTTTAAAGATGTTAGAAGTAGACTTATTGCTTTTTTAAACGATTGGACAGCTGCAGAAGGGAGTAAAGTTGGTTTTGATTGGGTTGTTGAAAATTACTTAACACACCAAGATATTGCCGGACTAATATGTTCTACAAGGCAAACGGTTACACAATTAATGAGAGATTTAGAAACCGAAGGACACATAAAATACGACCGTAAGGAGATTTTAATACACAGCAGTTTGTTAGCTAAAACCGAAAGACCTATTAAATCGTAATTGTTACAATATGTCGGGAATGCGACATTGACAAAACATTGAAAACGATTACATTTGTATATATAGCTTATGACCCTAATTAAGACCAACATCGAGATATTATCTCAACTTAAAGAACTATTGTTACAATTTACAAACGAACAATACTCACAGCCTTTAAATGTGCTTTCAGAAAATACTATCGGCAAACACGTTCGCCACGTAGTTGAGTTTTACGAATGTTTACTGAAGGGAGTGCATCAACAAGAAATAAATTACGACAAGCGTGAGCGTAATTTGCAAATTGAAACGAATATAGAATACACTATAAATATAATTGATGGTATTTCGGCTGCATTAGAGCAGCAGAAAGTAGATGTGCCCATTAAATTAGCAATGGAATACCAATCAAATGAAACTTTCCATGTACACAGTACTTATTTTAGAGAGTTGGTTTATAATATAGAACACGCTATCCACCATTTTGCAATTATTTCTATTGCAGTAAAATCTAGCTTTACAAATATTAAGTTGGCAGAGAATTTTGGTACCGCTTATTCTACTATTCAATTTCAAGAAAAGCAATGTGCACAGTAAGTTACTTGCCATTAG
>JAGVEE010000240.1 GCA_020058405.1 Sphingobacteriales bacterium | reverse complement strand
TTTAGAATTTTTTAAGATACTTAAATAATAATTTGATCTAAGTAAATTGTTTTAAAATCGCCTTCTCGTCTCATCGGGAGGGCTTTTTTTATTTATATAGATGCCCATTGATTATATTAATTTAATCATAGCTTAATATAAGGTGTATACTTTTATGTTTCTATATAATGTTCTCGATGAAAAAAATATACCTGTTTTTTCTGCTAATTTTTATTTCTAATATTTCTTTAGCAAACAATAATGCTGACAAAGGTAAAATTGTAGGAAAAGTAATTGATAAAGCTACTAACGAACCAATAATTGGTTTAGTAGTAATGATAGAAGGTACTTCTGTAGGTACACAAACTAATTTCGATGGACAATATGATTTAATAAATCTTAGTCCGGGTACTTATACACTTGTATTTAAATACCTATCTTATAATACTAAAATAATTTCTGGAATAGTAGTAAATACTGGTAAAACCACCACACTTAATGTAAGTATGGATGAAAAAGGTACAGAATTACAAGAAGTAGTTGTACAATCAACCTATAAAAAAGAAAGTTTAGGTTCTTTGTATACTATACAAAAAAATAGCATTTCAATATCCGATGGAATCTCATCAGATTTAATAAAAAAATCACCAGATAGAAGTACGAGTGATGTATTAAGAAGAGTAAGTGGTGCAAGTATACAAGACAACAAGTTTGTTGTAATTAGAGGGCTTAGCGATCGTTATAATGTTGCTTTAATAAATGGCTCACCATTGCCAAGTACAGAACCAGACAGAAGAGCCTTTTCTTTTGATATTTTCCCTGCGAATTTATTAGATAACATGACAATAACTAAAGCGGCAACTCCAGATTTACCTGGTGATTTTGCCGGTGGTGTTATTCAACTAAATACTAAAGATTTTCCAGACGAAAAATTCTTCAATGTAAACATGGGTTTATCTTTCAATACCATTTCCACTGGAAAAAAATACTTTGAAAATAGCTCAAAAGGAAAGTATGATTATTTGGGGATAGATGATGGAACTAGAGCAATACCAGATGGTGTACCGGCAGAAGAAAATTATCCAACAAATGCAAAACAAGCAGCAGCTATGTCGAGGTTGTTTCAAAATGATTGGGGATACAATGAGCAATCGTCTGCGGCGCCTGGCGGTAGTTTCCAAATTCTATATGGCAATAAATCTAAAATTGCTAAAAAAGATTTCGGATTTGTGTATGGATTAACTTACAATAACTCTATAAGATATAACCAAATTGAACGACAAGATTTTGACAATTCAATTGGTAAGAGGTTCGTATATAATGATGATAATTATAAAAATAATATTACTTGGGGAGCTTTGTTAAATCTATCTTATCAAACAGGAGAGAATTCTAAACTATCCATCAAAAATATTTATAATGTAAATACGGATTTAAATACAACTATCAGAAATGGTTATAACCTAGAAGACAATACACCCGACAGTGTTAAGATTAGAGGTTATAATTACGAATTTACGAGTAAACGTTTGTTAGCTTCTCAATTAAACTTCGAAAAGTTATTTCCTAAAACAAATATTAAATTTAAATTAAATACAGGAATAAGTAGAATTGATAGAGACGAGCCGGATGCCAGATCTTTGCAGTATAGCAACAACATTAATCAATCTCCAGATGCACCACTTCTAGCACAAATAAATTTTACACCAGATAAAAATGCACGTAAGTTTTATTCGGATTTAAATGAAAATACGTTTTCATTTGGATCTGATGTAACTGTACCATTTAAGTTTTTGAATGATAAAAGTTCAGTAAAAGTTGGAGTGTATGCATCAAAAAGAGAAAGAGATTTTGAAGCACGTTTTTTTGGTTTTAAAAGACAAGGTTTCCCAATTTCTGATTCAGTTTTAGCATTAGGGCCTGAAGATTTATTTAATTTAGCAAATCTTGCCGATTCAACAAGGTCGCCATTAAGAGGATTTATTTTAGAAGATATAACGAACCCAACAGCAAGATACAATGCTTCTAATAATTTAAAAGCAGCGTACATTATGTTCGATAATCATTTGTTGAAAAATCTTAGAGTAGTGTGGGGTTTTAGAGTGGAGTCTAATAATATTGTTTTACAATCTCCTGGTGATTCAACAAAAATTGATACCACAAATATTGATGTATTACCATCTGCAAATTTTACCTATGCCTTAACAGAAAAAATGAATTTAAGATTTGCTTTTTCTAAAACAGTTTCACGTCCTGAATTCAGAGAGTTAGCAAGTTTTGAATACGAAGATTTTATTACAAACATCTTGGTTCAAGGTAATCCAAATCTAAGAAGAGCTACCATCAATAATTATGATTTACGTTGGGAATATTATCCTAAAGCAGGAGAAATTATTTCTTTAACAGGTTTTTATAAGAAATTTATTGACCCTATTGAAGCTGTTTATTTAGGAGGAAGTAATAGAACAAAAACATTCCAGAATGTTAACGAAGCTACAAATATTGGAGTAGAATTTGAGTTCAGAAAAAAATTAACAGGTTTAAGTTCTATTGATATATTGGCATGGGAGCAATGGGAGAATTTTACACTTTATGCAAATACTTCTATTATTAAATCAACAGTAGATTTAAGAGGAAATATTAATGCTGCAGATTCTATTAGACCTTTACAAGGCCAATCACCATACATAATTAATGCCGGCTTACAATTTTCAGATCCAAAGTCGGGTGTCAATGTAAGTGTGTTGTATAATATTATAGGAAGAAGAATAATAGAAGCAGGATTTTTCGGATATGATAACGTTTGGGAAGCACCGAGAAACCTATTAGATGCACAAGTTTCAAAAGTGTTTTTATCTCATTGGGAATTGAAATTCAATATGTCTGATTTATTAAATCAGAAAAGAGTTTATTACCAAGACATCGATAAAAACAAAGTGTTTAATGAAGACAAAGACAATAAAATTTTATCAACCAATTGGGGTGTTACCTATTCTTTTTCATTGGCATATAAGTTCTAAGTTATTAAAACATTAAATTCTTGTAAAGATAGCGTGCTAAAATAGCTCGCTATTTTTATTTTATGTTAATATTACTACGTATAAATACTATTTAAATAATAAGAAGTTAATATTCTTATAATATAGCCGAATTACTTTTGAGAAAATAAAATTCGGTTATGAAAAAACTAATACTTTCTTTGTTTACAATGATCACGCTTGCAGTAAGCTCGGAGGCAATTGCCCAAGTAGTTACTGTTTCTGGTCATATCACGTCCAATACAACATGGACAAACGATAAGATTTATCGATTAGATGGTTTTGTATATGTAGATTCTACTATTACATTAACTATTCAACCAGGTACAATTATCCGCGGTATTAAATCATCAAAAGGTTCATTAATTGTAACTCGTGGTGGTAAATTAATTGCTGATGGTACAAAAAAACTTCCAATTGTATTTACATCTGACGAACCAGCAGGCATAAGAACTTATGGCGATTGGGGAGGTGTAATTATTTTAGGTAATGCACCAATAAATGTATTGGGCGGACAAGCAGTTATTGAAGGTGGAGTTAACAATGCAAATGGCGACGGTCAATTTGGTGGTCCAAATGCAAGTGATAATTCAGGTATATTAAGATACGTACGTATCGAATATGCAGGAATTCCTTTTTCTGCAAACAATGAAATCAATGGCTTAACAATGGGTGGAGTTGGTAGAGGTACTGTTATTGATTATGTAATGGTTGCTTTCTCTGGAGATGACTCATTCGAGTGGTTTGGTGGAACTGTAAATGCAAAACACTTAGTAGCATACAAAGGTGTTGACGATGATTTTGATACAGATTTTGGTTACCAAGGTAACGTTCAGTTTGGTTTAATCATTCGTGATAAAGATGTAGCAGATCAAGCAGGAGATTCTAACGGTTTCGAATCTGATAACGATAACACAGGAACAAATCAAGCAACTCCAAAAACATTGCCTAATTTCTCTAACGTTACGTTAGTAGGACCTAAGCAAGATGCAAATACAACTATCAACTCTAAATACAATAATGCATTACGTATCAGAAGAAATTCTGGTAATTCAGCTTACAATTCAATTTTCATGGGTTTTGCATTTGGATTATATGTTGAAGGAGATTCTAGTGCAAACAATGCAACTACAAATCAATTAAGATTTAAAAATAATATCATTGCTGGTTGTACAACTCCATTAAGAAAAAACACAGCTTCTTTTGATATCGATTCTTGGTATGCAACAACTGGTTATAATAATACAACATTAACGAATACTGTTGATGCAGGTTTAACTGCACCTTACTCAGCAATTCCAAATTGTTTACCAGCTGCAAATTCTCCAGCATTAACAGGAGCAGATTTTACAGATTCTCGTTTAGCAAATTCATTCTTTACTGCAACTGCATACAAAGGTGCATTTGGTACAGAAGATTGGACAGCAGAATGGACTAGTTGGGATCCACAAAACAATAATTATTCAACAATTACTCCTATCGCTAATTTTTCAAAATCGATAAATAGAGATAGAGTTCAATTTACAAATTCATCACAAAAAGCAAGTACATATTCTTGGAATTTTGGTGATAACACTTCATTATCAACAGATGTAAACCCAGTGCATTCATACAATGCATTAGGATCTTACACAGTAACATTATCTGCAACAACTGGTGCAAATACTACAACAAAAACAGATACAGTAAACATTACTGAATTACCAGTAAATGCACAATTACAAATTGTGAACGGTCATATTACGACTAACACATTATGGAAGAGTGATAAAATTTACAGATTAGATGGTTTTGTATACGTTGATTCTAACGCAACATTAACTATTGAATCTGGTACAATTATTAGAGGTATTAAAGGAACGAAAGGTTCTTTAATTGTAACTCGTGGTGGTAAATTAATTGCAGAAGGTACAAAATTACGTCCTATTGTATTTACATCTGATGAGCAAGCAGGTAACAGAACATACGGAGATTGGGGAGGCTTAATTATATTAGGCGCTGCACCAATAAACGTTGTTGGCGGACAAGCTGTAATTGAAGGTGGAGTTAACAATGCAAATGGCGATGGACAATTTGGTGGAACAAACCCTAATGATAATTCAGGTATATTAAAATTTGTTCGTATTGAATATGCAGGTATTCCATTCTCTGCAAACAATGAAATTAATGGTTTAACAATGGGTGGTGTTGGTAGAGGAACTGTAATCGAAAACATTATGGTTGCGTATTCTGGCGACGATGCTTTTGAGTGGTTCGGTGGAACAGTTAATGCTAAAAATTTAATTGCATACAAGAATGTTGACGATGATTTCGATACAGATTTCGGATTCCAAGGAAACGTTCAATTTGGTTTAATTGTTAGAGATAAAGATGTTGCTGACCAAGCAGGAGATTCTAACGGTTTTGAATCTGATAACGATAACACAGGTACTAACCAAGCTAGACCAAAAACAATTCCAAACTTCTCAAACATTACAGTTGTTGGTCCTAAACAAGATGCTGCAACAAGCATTAACTCTAAATACAATAATGTATTACGTATCAGAAGAAATTCTGCAAACTCAGCATTCAACTCAATCTTCATGGGATTCCCTACAGGTTTATATGTTGAAGGAGATTCGAGCGCGAACAATGCAAATACAAACCAATTAGTATTTAAAAATAATATCATTGCAGGTTGTGCAACTCCATTAAAGAAAACTGCTGCAAGTTTCGACATCACAGCTTGGTTTAACACAAGTGGTTTTGGAAACTCAATTTTAACAAATAATACAGATGTACAATTAACAGCTGCATATGCTGCTGTTCCAAATTGTGTGCCTGCAGCAGGTTCACCAGCATTAACAGGAGCGAGCTTCAGCGATGCAAGGTTAGCTAATCCATTCTTTTCAACTACAACTTACGTTGGTGCTTTTGGTTCTGATGATTGGACACAAGGATGGGCTATATGGGATCCTCAAAACAATAACTACAGTTTTATTCCAACTGGTATAAATACTGTAAGAGAAATTTCAGGATTAACAGTATTCCCAAATCCTACAAATGAAACAGCTACTGTAAAATTTGAATTAGAAAACACTGAAAAAGTAAACATCTCAATTTTCAATATCCAAGGAATGGAAATTGCAAAAGTATTAACCAACGAAACCTTAACACAAGGTACTAACCAAGTACAATTAAATGTATCAAGTTTAGAATCTGGTTTATATTTTGTAAAAGTTGAAAAAGCAAACGCAACTTCAACAGTGCGCTTGTCGATTGTAAAGTAATTCGTTAAAAGTTTGAATTAAATGTTAAGCCTTCTCGATTCGTCGGGGAGGCTTTTTTTATTTTGAGTAGCGCGTATTGAGTATCGGGTATTGAGTATAGCACAACTTTTGCTTACTCGCTACTAGCTACTCAATACACGATACTATTTCCCAAGCATCTTAAACGTATCCTCAGGTACATTCTTAATGTCGAGTACTAAAAAGCCATCGATGGCGTCGTTAAATTTGGGATCAACATTAAAGCCGATAATTTTTGCGTTAAGTTGTATGTATTGGCGAAGTAATACAGGAACTTTATTATGGTCTATTTCAATTTCAGAAATTAAACTGTCTAAAGATTTTATAGTAGCCTTATTGTTTAATAAAACTTGCGAATCTATTTCGGGTAAACTTACATTGAACTTTTTACGTGGCTCTATTGTTTTAGCTAATTGATGATCGAAACAATTAGTATTGATAAACTCAATAATTAAATTCTTAGAAAGTTTAGAGAAATTGTTACTGATACTTACTGGTCCAAACATATATCGGTACTCAGGATTCTGTTTGATAAACATCAACAAGCCTTTCCATAGTAAAAAGAGTGGTAATGCTTTTTGTTGATATTCTTTTCTAACAAAAGACCTGCCTAGTTCTAACCCTGCTTTCATTATAGGATGGAAGCCAGCTTTTACTTTAAACAAATTTGTAATGTAAAATCCTTTGGAACCATAACGATAAAAAATTTCATCGCCTTTGCCCACTCTGTATGCACCTACTAATTTCTGCGCTTCACGGTCCCAAATAAATAAGTGACTGTAGTATAAATCGTATTCATCTAAATCAATTTTATTATTGGTGCCTTCGCCAA
>JAGVEE010000353.1 GCA_020058405.1 Sphingobacteriales bacterium | reverse complement strand
TACACCATTCACAATTAAAAAAGGGATTCATTTCTGAATCCCCTTTTTTTAATACTTAGTACCAGTACTATTCACTAGTAACCAGTCACTATTCACTAGTATCTGTAAGCGTCACCTTTGAATGGTCCGTTTTTTGGAACACCAATGTATTCTGCTTGTTCTTCAGATAATTCTTCTAATTCAACACCAATTTTAGCTAAGTGTAAACGAGCAACTTTTTCATCTAAATGCTTAGGCAAAGTATATACTTTGTTTTCGTAGTTAGCAGAATTTGCCCATAACTCTAATTGAGCTAATACTTGGTTTGTAAATGAATTCGACATTACAAATGAAGGGTGACCAGTAGCACAACCTAAGTTTACTAAACGACCTTCAGCTAATACGATGATGTCGTTACCGTCTACTGTATATTTATCTACTTGTGGTTTAATTTCAATTTTTGAAGCACCGTAGTTTTTGTTTAACCAAGCCATGTCTATTTCATTATCGAAGTGACCGATGTTACAAACGATTGCTTTGTCTTTCATCATTTTGAAATGCTCTCCACGAACAATGTTGAAGTTACCAGTTGCAGTTACAACGATATCAGCTTCAGCGATAGCTGTATTTAACTTTTTAACTTCGTAACCTTCCATTGCAGCTTGTAGTGCACAAATTGGATCAATTTCAGTTACAATTACACGAACACCTGAATTTGATAATGAATCTGCAGAACCTTTACCCACATCACCAAAACCACAAACAACTGCAACTTTACCAGCCATCATTACGTCTGTAGCTCTACGAATAGCATCTACTAATGACTCGCGGCAACCGTATTTGTTATCAAATTTAGATTTTGTTACCGAGTCGTTTACGTTAATTGCTGGCATTACTAATGTACCACTCTTCATACGATCGTATAAACGTAATACACCAGTAGTAGTTTCTTCTGATAATCCTTTAATACCATCAACTAATTGAGGGAATTTATCGAACACCATGTTAGTTAAATCACCACCATCATCTAAAATCATGTTTAATGGCTTACGATCTTCACCAAAATATAAGGTTTGCTCTATACACCATTCAAATTCTTCTTCGTTCATGCCTTTCCAAGCATAAACAGAAATTCCTGCTGCTGCAATTGCTGCTGCTGCA
The DNA here is from genome assembly GCA_020058405.1 of Sphingobacteriales bacterium. Lineage (GTDB taxonomy): Bacteria > Bacteroidota > Bacteroidia > Sphingobacteriales > Sphingobacteriaceae > CAJBVG01. The sequence goes on along the minus strand of JAGVEE010000353.1, from coordinate 5,016 downwards.
TGATCTTGTGTTGAGAAGATGTTACATGATGACCAAGTAACTTCTGCTCCTAACTCTACTAATGTTTCAATTAATACAGCAGTTTGGATTGTCATGTGTAAACAACCTGCAACACGAGCGCCTCTTAATGGCTTAGAATCGCCATATTCTGCTCTTAATGCCATTAATCCTGGCATTTCTGCTTCTGCTAATTGAATTTCTTTGCGACCCCATTCTGCTAATGAGATGTCTTTAACTTTGTACTTTACGAAGGTATCTACCATTTTTTTATAAATTTTTCTAATACTGAAACGCAAAATTACCCTATTGGTTTGTAAAACACAAAAAAATACTTATATAAGGATGTGTTTTTCAAACAAATTGCTCATTAAAGAAGTTAAATCACTAAATTTGCATTAATTTAAATCAATTATAAATTACATTATGTATCCAGAATATATGGTTGCGCCTATGCGCGATGAACTTACAAGCGTAGGTTTCGAACAATTAACAACTCCAGAACAAGTAGATTCGGCTATTTCGGCAGAAGGTACTGTTCTAGTAATGGTGAATTCAGTTTGTGGTTGTGCAGCAGCAAATGCACGTCCGGGAGTTAAAATGTCTATCGATGGAGATAAAAAACCATCAAAATTAGTAACTGTTTTTGCAGGAATGGAAAAAGATGCTGTGGATACAGCTCGTGCTCATATGTTGCCTTACCCTCCATCATCTCCAGCTATTGCTTTGTTTAAAGATGGTAAATTAGTGCACATGATAGAGCGTCGCCATATAGAAGGCCGACCAGCGCAATTAATTGCAGAGAATTTAAAAGCTGCTTACGCAGAGTTCTGCTAATTCGAAAATTCGAATCACCAATTTCCAAACTTGCGGATGCTTCGTTCCAGTTCTTCAGTATTAACATTGGTTTTTACTTTGCCTCTATTGGCAATGGATATGTAACCTGTTTCCTCAGAAATAATAATAGCAATTGCGTCACTTTGTTCGGTAATTCCTACTGCTGCACGGTGGCGCAATCCTAATTGATCCGGTAGTTCTGTGTTATCTGTTAAAGGTAAAATACAACTTGCCGCTTTTAACATTCCATCAGCAATAACAACAGCTCCGTCGTGTAAAGGACTTGTTTTAGCGAATACAGATTCTAATAATCGCTTAGATATTTTTGCGTTTATAATTTCACCATTATTCTGATATACTTGCTCCTCATATGTTCTTGCAAACACTATTAACGCACCGGTTTTGCTAATCGACATGTTTCGGCAGGCTTCAATAATAGGGTAGAGGTTGAGTTGATCGGCATCTGCGATTATTGTGTTGCCAAGTAAAATTCTCCTCCAAAAACTATTTTTTCTGGATATCGTATTTCGGCCTATCAATAATAAAAATCGTCGTATTTCTTGTTGAAATACAATAATTAAAGCAATAACTCCAACCCCAATTACTTTATCTAGTATGCCAGATAACAATTGCATATTCAAGGCTTTTACACCTATCCATAATAAATAAATAAGCATCAAGCCAATAAAAATATTTACTGCAATTGTGCCTCTTATTAAGTTATAAATTTGAAAAATAATAAAGCCTACTAATACAATATCGATTACATCGAATACTCCAATTTTAAATAATCCTAAATCGAATGGTTCCATGCCTAAATATACGAATTATGAGATTCATTTAATTTTTCCCAAAGTTTTACACATTCTACCGCTTCTTTTACATCGTGTACTCTTAAAATTTTTGCTCCCTTTTCTAACGCTATCATGTTTAAGGCAGTAGTACCATTTAAGGCTTCCTCGGCATTTGTTTGAAGTGTTTTGTATATCATCGACTTCCTAGAAAGTCCAATCAACATTGGTCTTTCTAAGACATTTAACTCTTGTGCATTAGTTAAGAGCTCGAAATTCTGCTCTACATTTTTTGCAAAACCAAAACCAGGGTCAATAATTATTTTTTCAAAGTTTATCTTTTTTAAACTTGCTATTTTCTCTTCAAAATATTCAATAACTTCTTTTGTAATGTTGTTGTACTGATTGAGTGTTTGCATGGTTTGCGGGTTGCCACGCATGTGCATCATTATGTACGGGCAGTTGTTTTTCACTACAACATCGAACATCTTTTCATCTAAATTTCCTGCAGAAATATCGTTTATTATATCTGCTCCGCACGAAATGCTTCTGTCTGCAACGCTTGATCTGAATGTATCAACAGATATAATACTAGAAGGAAAACGGGTACTTAACATCTTTAAAACCCACTCTAAACGGCTCCATTCCTCTTCCTCTGTAATGTTTGTAGCATTTGGCCTTGATGAATATGCGCCAATATCAAGTATATCTGCACCCTCTGCCAACATTTTTTCGACAGTGTTAATAATCTCATTCTCAGTTTGCTTTCTGCTTGCTGCATAGAAAGAATCGGGGGTAATGTTTAAAATACCCATCACCATTGGTTTGAAAGCCCCAATATGCTTCCCTTTTATTTCAATGGATTTTTCGTAAAAAAGCTTATTTTTATGCACTTGGTAAAATTATAAAAAAATTGCAGACGAATACATCATTAGAATACGATCAGGTAATACAAGCTTGTAAAGATTTGTTTATCAAAAAAACAAAAGATTATGGAACGGCATGGCGAATTTTGCGTTTGCCCTCTATAACTGATCAAATATTTATTAAAGCTCAACGTATACGAACCCTAGAGGAAAAAAAGATTAGCAAGGTTGATGAAGGCATCATTCCTGAATATGTAGGCATTATTAATTATTGCATTATTGCCATGATTCAGCTTGATTTGCACGATACAGAACACGATTTAGAACTCGAAGCTTCGAGAGTGAGCACTCTTTTCGACAATAAAGTAAAAGAAACGAAAGAGTTGATGATGGATAAGAACCACGATTACGGAGAAGCTTGGAGAGACATGAGGTTAGAATCGCTTACAGATTTAATACTCATGAAATTAATGCGTGTTAAACAAATTGAAGATAACAAGGGCTCAACACTTGTATCTGAAGGGGTAGTTGCAAACTATCAAGATATGATGAACTATTCTATTTTTGGGCTCATCAAATTAAATTATAATCAACAATAAAATAAATAAACATGATAACATTTAGCAGATTTTTCGTTGGTATTTTATTTATTATTTCTGGATTAATAAAATTAAACGACCCGATTGGATTCTCTATAAAATTAGAAGAATATTTTGTGGTATTTGGCATGGATTGGTTAGGTGCTTACGCACTTTCAATGTCGGTAATAATTTGTGCCGTAGAAGTTGTGCTAGGTATTGCTTTATTGTTTGGCATTATGCAAAAGCAACTCTCTTGGGTATTGTTATTAATGATTTTATTCTTCACCTGGTTAACAGGTTATTCTGCCGTTACAGATAAGGTTACAGATTGCGGTTGCTTTGGAGATGCTATTAAATTAACACCTTGGCAATCTTTCACTAAAGATATTGTTTTATTAGTTTTTATTACCATTATCTTTTTAGCAAGAAATAAAATTACTTCGAGTTTAACAGTTACTAAACAAGTTACCTATGTAATTTTAGCTTATGTAATTTCTATGGTAGTAGGAATTTACTCGGTGTTGTATTTGCCAACGGTAGATTTTTTACCTTATAAAGTTGGGAATAACATTCCTGAATTGATGAAAATACCTGAAGGTGCTGCTCCCGATTCTGTAGAAACAAAAATGATTTACGAGAAGGATGGAGTTCAACAAGCATTTACATTAAAAGATTATCCTTGGCAAGACAGTACTTGGAAATGGGTGAAAACAGAAAACGTTTTAATAAAAGAAGGATTCCGCCCAAAAATTAAAGACTTGCGTATTGCCGATGCAGATGGAAACGACTACTCCGAAGATATTATTAAGTATGCCGATTATTCTTTATGGGTTGTTTCATACGATTTAGAAAATACCAATAAAGAAGCTTACAATAAGATTAAAGAAATTACCAGTGGTTTAGAAAAAGATTATAAAATAAGAAGCATTGGATTAACCTCTTCAAATGATTTGGTAACGGAAACGTTCAGACACGAAAATAATTTAGCCTTTACTTATTATTATTGTGATGCTACTACCTTGAAAACTATGGTAAGAGCTAACCCTGGTGTGTTATTGATAAAGAACGGAACCATAGAAGGTAAATGGTCGCACAGAGGATTGCCTTCGTATGATGAACTGAAAAAATTGTTGAAAAACTAATGTTTCAATATTTTATCCGAAAATCTTTTTACGGCCTATTTGTAATGATGGGGGTTGTGAGCATTGTGTTTACTTTGTTTGCAATTTTACCTGGCGATGCTGCACGCATGACCCAAGGTCAACGTACGGATGTTGCCTCCTTAGAAGCAGTTCGCAAAGAGTTTGGATTAGATAAACCAAAACACATTCAGTTTTTATTATATATAAATGATGTTTCTCCGATTTCAGTTCATCAGCACGATTCGGTTAACCAAGCGAAATATCAATATTTATCCATCTTAACATTTGGAGAAAAAACCTTGGTATTAAAAGCTCCATATTTAAGAAGATCTTATCAAACTCAAAAAAAAGTAAGCGACATTTTATGGGAAACCATTCCTAACACCGCAGTGCTCGCTATTGCAAGTATGATTTTTGCAAGTATTATAGGTATTTTGTTAGGACTTGTAGCAGCATTGTATAAAGATACATGGATAGATCGCTCGGCCATGTCGTTTGCAATTTTAGGCGTATCCATGCCATCCTTTTTTGCAGGAATTTTAATTGCATGGTTGTTTGCATTTTTATTAGGGCAATATACTGGACTAAACATGTCGGGTAGTTTGTATGATTATAACCCTTTTAATGGAGAAGAGCTACAGCTTAAAAATTTAATTTTACCGGCACTTACATTGGGTTTACGTCCTTTATCCATCATCGTTCAATTAACTAGAAGTTCGATGTTAGATGTAATGAAAATGGATTACATACGTACTGCAAAAGCAAAAGGACTAACTCCTTTTCAAGTTGTGCGTAGGCATGC
>JAGVEE010000253.1 GCA_020058405.1 Sphingobacteriales bacterium | reverse complement strand
TGTAGAGCAGGGAACTATTGATAAAGATGCTTTAAAAGGAATTGATGCCATTATTCATTTAGCCGGGGAAGGTATTGCCGATGAACGTTGGACAGATGAACGGAAAGTGTCGATAATAGACAGTCGAGTAAACTCAACTCGTTTATTACTTACCGAACTACAAAAAGGCAATCATCAAGTTAAAACATTTATATCGGCATCCGCTACTGGATATTATTCTGAAAGAGGAGATGATATGATGTTTGAAGATGCAAGTCCTGCAAGAGATTTCTTAGGAACTACTTGTGTACTTTGGGAGCAGGAAGTAAATAAAATTGCCAAACTCGGAATAAGAACAGTTAAGTTACGTACTGGTATTGTGCTAACATTAGATGGTGGAGCATTGAAAAAAATGATTTTACCATTTAAATTTGGTGTGGGTTCTGCATTGGGCGATGGTAAACAATGGATGAGTTGGATACATGCTAAAGATTTATGCGAAATGTATATTTATTCATTAGAAAATGAACAATTAAATGGTGAGTATAATGCAGTAGCACCTAAACCTGTTACAAATTATGAGTTTAGCAAGATATTGGCAGAAGTAATGAACAAGCCTTTTTGGGCGCCAAATGTTCCTGCGTTTATATTGAAATTTATTTTTGGAGAAATGTCGGCTGTGGTATTAGGCAGCACAAAAGCAAGTTCCTCTAAAATTGAAAAAGCAGGATTTAAATTTGAATATGAAAATTTAAAAGATGCATTAAAAAATTTATTGAAAAAATAAGATGACTATTTTTTGGTTCCGAAGAGACTTACGATTAGAAGATAATGCGGGTTTGTACCATGCTTTAAGATCGGGCGACAAAGTACAATGTATATTTATTTTTGATAAAAGTATATTATCTAAACTAGAAGACAAAGCAGATGCACGAGTAACTTTTATTCACGATCAAATTACACGTTTGCAAAAAGAATTAATGGAATTGGGTTCTAGTTTATGGGTATATCATTCAACTCCAATCGAATGTTTCACAGAGCTCCTCAAAAATAAATCAATTAAAAATATTTATACCAACCACGACTACGAGCCCTATGCTAGAGAGAGAGATGCAAGCATTGAAGAGTTAGTAGGCAAAGCAGGTGTAGGTTTTAAGAGTTTCAAAGACCAAGTACTTTTTGAAAAAGATGAAGTATTGAAAGACGATGGAAAACCATATACTGTATTTACACCCTATAAAAATAAATGGTACAAGAAATTAAATGCATATTATTTAAAATCATACCCAACACAAAACTATTTTCAACATTTCAATAAAGAAAAAAATAATACTAAAGAGCTTAGTTTAGCCGATATAGGATTTAATAGAACGAAAATTGAAATTCCTGCTGCAGAATATAAAAGCATTTTAAAAGAGTATCACAGCAAAAGAGATTATCCTGCAATAAAAGGTACTTCTAGAATATCAGTACACCTACGTTTTGGAACGGTGAGTATACGCGAACTTGCACGCAATGCCAACGGAAAATCGGAAGTATGGTTAAACGAATTAATTTGGCGCGATTTTTATTTCATGATTATTTGGCATTTTCCTCATGCAGCAAAAAATTCTTTTAAACCGGCTTATGATAAAATTGAGTGGAGAAATAACGAAAAAGAATTTGCAAAATGGTGCGAAGGAAAAACAGGCTACCCTATAGTTGATGCAGGCATGCGTGAGTTAAACGCTACGGGTTTTATGCATAACAGAGTGCGAATGATTGTGGCTAGTTTTTTAATAAAACATTTACTAATTGATTGGCGTTGGGGCGAAGCATACTTTGCAAAAAAACTATTAGACTTCGAATTAGCATCCAACAATGGAGGATGGCAATGGGCAAGCAGTAGCGGTTGCGATGCCGCACCATATTTCAGAATATTTAATCCATACGAACAAACAAAAAAATTCGATCCTCAGTTTTTATACATTAAAAAATGGGTGCCGGAGTTTCAAGAGTTAACTTACCCTACTCCTGTGGTGGATCATAAGTTTGCGAGAGAGAGGTGTTTGGCGGTGTATAAAAAAGCGTTGAGCTAATTGGATGTTTTTTTAGGTCACAAAGGGCACGAAGTGCAAATACCGGTTAAATTGACCACCTCAGACCGGTCCAAATTGACCACTGATTTCACTGGCGAAGATTTTATTTTTTTGCTGTAATCTTGTTGTTCAAATGTATAAATTAATTCTCATAATTTATACTAGGTTCTTCAAGCTATTTTTGATTCGTCTACTTAATAAATGAAGGGTTTCGAATTTTATTCATTTCATTTCTGCAATCAATTAGAAAAAATATTTATTAACTCAATAGGTGGTCAATTTGCTCCGGATAAGGGTGGTCAGTTTGAACCGGACAAGGGTGGTCAGTTTAAATCGGCAAAGGATGGTAAATTTAACTGGTATTTGCAAATATAACCTCAAACAATTTTCTAACATTTCTTTACTCCTTGAGAAACATATTGTTTTTCGAGATAAACGTTTTAAATGCGTTTTTAAATTCAGGTTCATTCTCTCGATACGATTAATTTTATACTTTGTTGTAATATGTTTTATAGTATCCATTAATGCAGGATAAACATTGAGTTTATCAGTGTAAATACATTTAGGATTTAATTCTTTAATCTGATTAATTACTTTTGAAATATTTTCGGTTGTCCTACCTCCTACTACAAAATCAACTACTTTTCTACTGGCTTTGTTTAAAGCGTAGATAATATAACAAGATGTCTCTTTATTACCAATGTAAGTGTACATTTCATCTACTTCATA
>JAGVEE010000335.1 GCA_020058405.1 Sphingobacteriales bacterium | reverse complement strand
TAATTTATCTAAAACAATACCTTTTTGAATATATGATTGGTTAGTAAGGATATCTTCCTCTTTTGCAGTCATATATTTCATTTCAACGGTGCCTTTAGATAAAGGACTAGTAGAAGGGTAAAGTAAACCTTTAGAAGGTAAATCCACAACTTCTGTAGGGAATTTAAATTCGCTCATAATTTATTATAACTTTATTATCGTATATAAATATATAAAAATAGAAAAGGCTTGCCAAAAGACAAGCCTTTCTGTAAAAGTATGTGTAAAAGGGATCAGAAATTCAATACACAATAATCCATACCAAGTGTCAAGGTAAGGTTTTGAGCTTCAGCTTCAGTATCCCAGTTATATTCACCCATATCGGCGGTTTTAATGAATGCACCTTTCAATACCCATTCTGAAACAATATCACCAACAGGACCTAAAATATCGATTACTACATCTTTCTTATAGAAATCAGAGTAACCGTCACGACCTGTTACTGATTCATGGTGTAAACGAGTCCATTCCATTACTGCTTGAGCACCTGAAGGGGTGATTGGGTCAAATAATGTTACTGTAACATCATTCCAGCTCATTTTACCTTTGATTTTACGGTAAATATTAATATGATTTAACTTAATTTCACCTTGATCAAATCCTAAACCAGAGATTGATTTAATCATGTATGATGGAAAACCATCAATGTACATGATAAAACGGTTTTTTACCTTTGGTTCAAAGGCGGTGAAAAATATTTCTTGAGATGATAAAATTGCCATGTCTTGTTATTTGTTATAAATATTAATATTATTCAAAAGTTGCACCTGTAGGAAGGATATTAAAATTCAATATTACAAATTCGGCAGTTTTAGTAGGTTGGATATAAATTGTACCAACTAACTGGTTTCTGTCGATTACATCTGCTGTATTGTTAGTTCCATCCATTACTACTTGGAAAGCATACAAACCTTGTCTTTGTTGAACTGATTCCAAGTATGGGTTAACTTGTGACAAGAAGCTGTTACGAGTTGCAACGCTATTTTGTTCAAATACCAAGTTATTGCTAATTCCACCAATGTAGTTTTTCAATGAAATTAACAAACGACGAACATTTACTCTGTCAAGAGCTGATGCTTTAGTTTGTAATGTCTTTTGACCAAATACTACAATACCTTGACCAGGGAAAGTTGCAATTGGGTTAACTTTACCTAAATACAATGTATCTCTGTTTGCTTGGGATAATTTTTGTTCTACTCTAATTACTGTAGATAAACCACCTCTGTTAAATCCAGCAGGAGCAAACCATTCAGCACCTACTCTATCGTTAAATGCGTAAACTCCAGGAATCATAGTTGATGCCGGTACCCAAACGTTTTTACCAGTTTCTGGGTCTATTGTTTGTAACCAGGGCCAGTATGTTGTAGCATATGAGTTATCAATTTCACCAGCTTCAGCAACCGCGGTGGTAACAGTAGAACCGTATTTGGTCATATCGGTAATATAGATTGCATCACCTCTATTTTGAGTATTTAAAATAATACTTGCCATTGGTGTAGCATAATCTGCTTGATACAAACCAGGAGTAACTAACATATTGTATTTGTAGTCATCAGCATTTGATAATAAGGCAATCATATTAGTATAGTTACCTGCTACTAATCCTTGTGTATTACTTGAATTTATAGCCTCATAAAAATTAGCTCCGCCTTTTATGTCTCCGGTTGCACCAGCAAATGTTCCACTAGCTACAGTTGGAATTGATGCGGTATATTGTGATTTAGCTACTCCGTTATTGTCAAAATAATCAGGAGTTAATAAGTTAACTGATTTAACTCTAACATAAGCAGATTTATTTGGATAAGAACCAGATACCTCTATTTGATTATTAGTTGCATTGTAGTTATAATTATAATCACCAATTACAGCAGCAATAAAATTAGAAGATTTAGGATCTAATGACAAATTAGTCCAAGTTTCTAATACTGAAGGAGTAGATGCGGTATCATTACCTTGACGAATTACCAAAGTGAATGTACCTGAGCCGGTAGATGCTTGGGAAATCTGCCATCTAATGTTATCGGCTGAGCCAGATAATAAAGTACCATTACTTCCAGTTGGGCCTTCACTGTTCATAATAACACCTTCAGAAAGTGTTTCTAATACAAATGCGGGTTGAGAAGCAGCCGCAGATGAGGCGGATACGTTTGCTGTAGCGGAAGTATAAGAACCAGTTACTACACGAGCAACTAATAAACTAGTTCCACCATTATTAAAATAGTTATAAGCTGCAATATTTGTAAAGTAACCATAGGTATTACTACCACTAGTAACGGCTCCACCAAAAATTTGTTTGAATTGTGAATAAGTAGTTACTAAAGTTGGAATTTCAACAGGACCTTTTGCTGTAGGACCTATAATTGCTGCCCCAACCACAGCAGGTAACTGAGTCACTTGTGACTGATCGTTTTCATTAAGGAAAACACCTGGGGATAAAATTTGTTCTGCCATTTTATTTTGTTATAAATATTGCAGAACTTTGTAAACCTTTTTTATTAATAATAAATTACAGTAAAATAAAATGTTTTATTATTCGAGTTATTTCCAAAGAAAGATAAACTTCCGGCAGATAAAGTACCAACATAGACAGTATCGGTATAAGAGGTAGAACCAGAAATAGTTGCTGTTACAAAACAATCTAAACCTAAAGTTTTTCCGGCTAAAGTAGGTGCATTAGCCATATACTAATAAATAGTAAAGGCTTTTGTATCAATTCATGAATTCAATATAAGCTAAGGATGCAGTCATTATGGTGTTAGAAGATCCTGAGACTATAAATTGAATATCCCCAGCCATGGCTGGGTTTATTGGATCTGTTGTGTAAAGGTTGCTGATAGGGAGTCTTCTCAAATCCCCTGTTTGATCGCAATAAGCAATTGATCCACAAGTTCTAATAGTACTGTTTTGAAAAATAATATCATAAAGTATTTCAAAAGGTTTATTTTCATGAAACTGTAGAGTAATAGGGCCTATTTCTGTTGATGGTAGAATTCCTTGATTTGGATCAGGTCCTAATTGAACGTATGAATTAAAAGTATTACCAGAGGAATTGCTAAATTTACCTATTATTCTAAACTTTAAGAGTTTACTAGTATAGTTATTTGCATTATTGTAAAAATT
>JAGVEE010000260.1 GCA_020058405.1 Sphingobacteriales bacterium | reverse complement strand
ATCAGCTTCTGCTATTGGTTCATTTATATAAGCTACAAATGGCAAATAAGGAATTAACAATTTTATTAAATCATTAGTTAATCTACTATTATTGCCTCCGTTACCTGCAACAGTTTGTATTATATTATTCAAATATACTATTTGTTTATTTAAATATGCAACTTGTTGTTGTACTTGAGTTAATATTTCTTTGTCGCTTGCCATTTATCCCTCCAATGCTGTATCGGTCCAAATTCCATTACTTGTATTATTTGCAACTGTTATTCCAGTTTCACTATACGTTAATTCAAACCATTCGCCATTCCATTGATTATTTTGTGCATTAAATGTCGCTTGTTTTAAATGCCATTGTTTACTATCATACGTTAATAATTGGTGCGGATAATATTGACCTTTTATAGTACATGCAATTATTTCTTTTACACTCCTATTCATGGCCATTGCATTTATAACTACTAATTCCAAAATATTAAAATAAGTTAAACCAGTACCCACCGCCCAATTGCTTGTAACTGGAAATGGACTTAAATTAACTATCATTGTTCCTTTTGGATTTACTATTTCTGAATCATACAAGTAAACTTGTTCTAATTCATTTTCCTTTGGGTCAAATGGTTTTGGACTTATACTTGCTCTGTATGTTGTTTCTTCGTTTTCATCTGTTCCATTTTCCAAATATTTTAATGAAAAATTGCCAGTAAAAAATGTTAATGTAGGTGGTGTTGTTGGTCCTGAAGGTGTAATACCATCAACTTGCGGATATACTTCACATTCGCACTCAGTAAATGTAAAATTTGGTAACTCAGGAGTTATAATAGTTGTTTCAAATTTACCATCAAAAGTAGTAATTAATGGATCAACAATTATTAATGAACTTGCTGTTGTTCTCCATTGTAATATTCCTAATACTGAATTGTTATATAAATAATACCAAGTTCCACCACTTGTTTTAATTCTTAATCTTATTATAAATTCTGCATGAGTTACAGTTGTAAATGAGTTAATAGGAATAACACCTATTACTGAATCATCAACCCATATTCTTATTGCAAATCCAGTAGTTGGTGTTCCAACACAATCTAAACTAACTGTTAACTTCAAACAATTTTGACCACCACCAGTCATATTAACTGTGTTACTAACAGCAGTCATATATGTTGTGGTGTATGGGTCTTTTTGATTATTAGGAAATATTAAACTATTTAAACTTGGTTTCTTTATAAATACAGAATATAAAGGCCTTATAGCATTATACTGTCCACCTTGTAATATTTTAAGTGGACCACTTGCATTGCTTACTGTTACTCTCGGACTTACTGTAACTGTACTTGGGTTATTTATATCTATTCCACGTTGGTAAAACTTGCTGGTTGTATTGGTGTAATTTTGTAACTGAATAGCGTAAAATTTACCTCCACTTTGTACCAACCTACATCCAAATATTATCATGATAGTTTTTAGTACTTCAATAAATTTAATTTGGTTTTCGGTCCTATCTTCGTTTAGCTCACTAAAATTACTATCTAAAGTTAATATGGTTTGTAATATGTCAGTTGTGGGTCTATCAATTACTGATACTGTTTCTTCAAACCAATTTATATTATGTAAAAAGTAGTAAAGAATATCAGTTGCAAAATCGTTGTAAATTCCTAACTCGGTTAATGCATGGTTAACTAAAACTCTTAAAGTATAATCACTCGGCAAAGTACTTATTAACTCAAACGGTTTTTCATTTAAATATGCAAAATCATTGGCTATAATTTGGAATATACAGCCGCTTTCTAATGAATCGTTATTCCAGGCACTTTGGTTTTGAACAATATTGCCCCTCCAATATTCCACAAAAGAACCACTTACTTTTTCTTTTATTATTATATAATATAGTTGCTCATTTTGCGCAACCATATTTTTAAGGAAGGAAAATAAGGTAGTATCATTTCTTTGTGCATTAACAGCGCAAACTATATTTAATGTTAATTCACTTCCAATAATAGGGCTGTAATTATCATCTGTTCCACTATCATACTTTAATTCAAATCCATTTGAATCTGTTTCAAAATCCGACACTATCGAACCTGAATACGATTTATCAAAAATTGAAATTTGAAATTCAATCCCATCAATGTTTATAAAATTTGTTTGATACCTAATTGCTCCTGCCATTATCCAAATCTTAAACTACGGTTAAACTTCCTATCATTTCTGCCATTCACCAACTGAATGTCGTTTCCTTTTATCATTCCATTTATAACTATGTTTCCACTGTTATTGCCACCAATATAATTAGATGCTTGACCGCTTGGTGTATAACTTGATGCTTGTGGAACTGAAACACCACCGCCACTTGGTGACTTTCTACCTGCTAATGCTCCTGCTGCTGTGCCTACTGCTACTAATGCAGTTCCACCTAATATATATGGAATTGCTGTTGACTGCAAACCTGGAACAAACAACATACCTGCACCAATTGCCAATAATTGCTGTCCTAACATTGATGCCATTTGTGCTAATGATTTTACTAAAATAACACCAATTTCTGCAAATGGATCAGCATTTTCACCGCTTAAACTTGCTGCTATTGCATTTCCTATACCTGAACCAATTGAACCAAATACAGAAGAAATTAAATTTTCTTTTTGTTCTTTTAAACTTGAAAATAAATTTTCTTGTGCTTCTAATAAATATACCTTAGCATTTAGCATGGCTTCCCTTGCTTTATCAGTTTCTTGTTTAATTCTAAAAGCTATACTATCATTTTCATTTAAACCAGTTTTAGTTGGTTTACTTGGTGCATTTAAAGTAGGTAAATTCATTTGCCCACCGCCTGCAAATTGGTTTTGTATTGATGATGTATTCATATACTCACCAAATACTTTTTGGGTTGCTTGTAAATGTGTTTTAGTTTCGCTTAGTTCCTTTTGGTTTGCTTCTTTATTTATTTTTTCAATAGCTTCCTTGTTTCTTTTAGCTGATGCTATCATTGAAAAATAAATAATATTTCTGCCAATTACATTTTTAACTCCTGTTATTTCTTCTTCTTTTTGTAGTTTTATTGTATTCTCAGTAATTTTATTTAAATCCTCTTGGTGCTTATTTCTTTGTTGAGCTAAAGCTAATTGTTTACCTGTTAATCCTTCCTCGTATAATTGTAAATAATCTTTTGTTAAACCCCTTAATGTTTCTATTGTAATTATTTGGGCACGCATTGATTTATTTATTTTTTCAACTTCTTCGTTGGCAGTAAATAAACTTGCAGCCCATTTATATATTTCAGCGCCATACACTGTTAAAACAGTAATACCAACACCCATTAAAGTTTGAAAACTAAACAAAGAACTTGCAACCTGGCTAAATACACTTTTTACTGGTTGGCCAGTAGCTATTAATTCTAAATTAGCTTTTTTAGCCATATTTATTTGATCAACAAACATTGGAATATTGTTTGAAATAGCCATAAAACCAGTTTGCATTGAATAAGTAAATGCTGGCATTTCCCTTGTCAATTGGTTTATTGACATTGCCATACCATTATATCCATTTTGTGCTGATTTAAATGCTGGTTGCCCTGCATTTTGAATACTTGCACTATTTGCCATAATAGCATGGTCAACTGCTTGTATTTGGTCTTTTAAATTAGCTGCTTTTGCCACACTCGCTTGGAATGCTTCGCCCATTGTATTACCTGCTTGTGCAAGTTGTAAGGCATCGGCTCTCGCTTGTCTTAATTGCTGGTTAAGACTTATTAATTTGTCTTTAGTTGTTTTAAGTGGTTGGTCTGCTTTTTCTCCTGCTCCT
>JAGVEE010000307.1 GCA_020058405.1 Sphingobacteriales bacterium | reverse complement strand
GGCTCTAGTTTTCGTGGCGATACGATAGACGTAAAGGCAAATTCTGGCGAAATGATATTAAATAAAAGACAACAGAGAAACCTATTTAATAACATCAATAGCGGCCTTGGTGGCGGTGGAAATGTTACTTTCGGCTCGATTATAATCAATGTATCGGGTGAAGCTGATCCTATGTCTATTGCGCAAGCAGTAAAGCAAACAGAAGCCGAAAGACTTAGGGAGTATAATCGGACTAAAAGGTACTCGGAGGCATTCGCTTAATGTTATTCGGTTCTTTAGAGATACCATTTACATGGGGGTATAAACCCATAACAGATACCGCTATCACATGGTCACAGTTATCGAATGGTAATTGGCGTGGTGTAGATAGAGGACAGGCAGCGGATATATACCAAAGTCAAATATCATTCGTAGGCACAGAAAGCGAATTATCGGATTTAGAGACTTTTTTAAATTCAAATAGAGTTAGTTTTTCGGCTACAATAACAGAGAAAGAGGCGATATTTGGCGCAAATATTGATTATTCTTCGCCATTAACTGTTTATGTATCTGATTACAGTGATGTAAAGAGAATTTCTTTTAATCAATACGCAATGGAACTTAGATTGCTTTTGGATTCTCCGACATTTGCAACTATTACCCCTTTATTATCTGTTTTAAAAGTGGCCTCTTATACATCAACACAACAAACGAATTTTACTATTAAAAATCATGTTACATACGATGGTGAATTTAATTTATATGATAGTTTAGTAGATGACGGGTTTTTTGAATGTATATTTACGCAAACTTTAGCGGAAATGAAGCAAATAAGAGAGTATTTGCGCACTACCGCAAGGGCTAGTACTATAACATTTCCAACTATATCGGGTATAGATAAACCATGGGGGCAGCGTACAGGCACACCTACAAACTGCAAGATAATTTCATGGGAAGACCTAGGCCGAATTAATTATATTGATTATGGTATAAAACTTAAGTTTGCAAGGGAATATTAATGCAATTATCTGCTGTAGTGAGATTGGATGTAACAGATAGCTCAAGCGCAACTAGTAGTACCTATGGCCTTGTAGCTGGTGAATTTTATTGGTGCACGGGTAGAGATGCCACCGCCAGCGGTGAATTAGCGGGCAAAACATTAAAAACGGGCATTATTACGGATGATATTAATGACACCGACCGAATGGTGGATTTAATAGATGGCGGTGACTATAGTACTCTTTCTTCTTTTGCTTTTGATATACATAGAGCTAGTGATGTTATCGCTTATTGTAAAACAAATAACATATATCTAATAAATAGAACCATTTCAGTATACATAGGAATAGATGACGTTTATAGTCAGATTTGGAGTGGGTTATTATCTGATATCGAGATAAAAGAGACTAGTTTTAGAATAAAATGCGTGTCGGATGTGCTTAGCGCACATAAGATTATACCTCCTCGCTCTATAGATAAATACTCATATCCAGACGCTACAGATGACGCTATAGGTAAGCCTATACCAGTTATTTTAGGGAAGGTGAGCAATTCACCGCTTTTAAAAGTAGATAGTAACGAAAAGATATTAAACTTATCACGAGTTGGCGGTAATAACTATACTTTTGCAACAGCAAATAGAATTAATGGAAGTACTCTATATATAAATACTATTGATTTAGAATTTATTTCTGATGATTTTTTTAGAACGATTAAATATTATTTAAGGGTTTTAAATGGTGAGTTTGCTGGCACTATGTATCCAATAATAAAAATTAACGGTACAGATAAGACTTTAGAGCATTCAAGTTCTTGGGTTACGTCGTTTACATTAGGCTTAAGGCCACAATATGAGGGAATTACTTTTAATAATGACCATGCGACGGATGAATACACAAGCGGAACAGATTATAATTTTGGGCATAGCTATTATGAAAATGGGATATTATTTTTTGAATTGGTAGAGGCTGAAACAAGGTTTATTATCTCGAATGCTTATGTACATAATTTATTAGATAATAAATCGATATATAATTATTACAATAAAGATAATAAGAAATTTTATTCAGCTTATCAATATGTTTTTAATTCTTACGCTGCTCCTGATAGCGGTGAATCTTATGCTAGTTTCATTTTACCAAATAAAAACAAAGAAGAAGATGAGTTTATTTGGCAGTATATAACGCCTAAAAAGGTTGAAGGATGGTGCATAGTCCCTTTTGATGAAATAACAAACGATTTTGAAAATGATGAAAATAGCGAGCCTACAGACTGCCCACTTTTGATTGATACTTATAGAGCAACAAAAATGAACGTAACGACTGAGAGCGTTGGAGATTCTAGAATTAAGTTAGTATTAAATTATTATTTACCTGATAACATAGACAGAGAATCAATTGAAGAGCTTTACTTGTTAATAGATTATAATTGTTATGATAATTTTGAATCTGTCCCATCATGCGATAGATTGCAAGCACAAGTAATGATTAGACTGCATAATGGTTACCTTTCAGATGCAATACATTCAAATGTATTCACTTCGGTAGGGAATCACTTAAACTACCCTAATAGCACTATAGATAGTACTTATTTTTCAGGTGCAGGTGCATTACCTATTTACGAAAGATATTTTGACTCTCCAATAGACGAGTCGAGCGATAATGTATCCGAAAAATTTAAAGTTTCAGACTCAAGATTAATACCAAAAGCTAAATATTTTATTTTGGAATTAGTATTTGATGTATTAGACGAAGCAATTGAAGCTAATTTAGAAGTTACAGAATGCGTTTTTTATGCTAAAATAAAGATGAAGAAAAACGCAATAGCGGATGATTTTTATATAAATACAGATGGTGAAACTAATAACGCTAACTATACAAATTTACTAAACACAGTGCATGAAGTTTTGTTAAGGATAAGAGAGACTTATGATGGTGCGGATAGTCTTACATTTACAGATACATCAACAAACAGATATTTAGGCTGGGAATGTGGCCAAACGCTACTAACAAAAAAACGAAGTAGTGAGTATATTAAAGAATTATGTAGTCAATTCTTTTTCTCTTTTATAACAACTAGAGACGGGCAGAAATTACCTAAATGCTTTTTTGAGAATGAAGAATTAATAGCAACGCACACGGATTTAAACGGGGCAATAATAAAAGACTCTATCCGTGTTGATTATTCACCAATTAATAACATATATAACGACATAGAGCTAAATTATAAATATAATTACGCTTCTAAATCTTATGATGAAAAGATATTTATTAAAAATGCAACGCCTTTTGCTGTTTTCCCAGAGGAATTAGACGCAATCGGACAAACGATAGATATAACGGACGATTATAATGTTTATGGAAGAATAGATTTATCACTCGATACAATGCTTTATACAATAAATACAACCACTTATATAAATTGTGTTGTGCGTATAGATAACAGTGACATACAATGGGAATTAGGAGATTATATTAGTTACATATCTGATATAGGGAATTTTTACTTTGCTGAAATTTTCTCTATATCTCCCATCGCTGATGAAAGTGTATTTACAATAAGAATACCAATTTTAGATAATACCATCGCCTATGGTACAGCAAGGAATAATACGCATGGCGATTTGATTTATGTACATAAAGGCAAGCAGCGTTGGAAGTCATATGCTGGCGGGATAGGAAGCTATGAAGAAAGTAAAAGGCTTTGGGAGATTTGCAGGGATTCAGCGAATGAATTTAAAACAAATAATGAGCTACCAAGCAACCTTAAAAATTTATCTTGGGTAGTTACGGAATCAGTAGCGAATAAAGTATTAGGGTTTGTATTGGGTTGGTGTACACGCCAAAAACTTATTGTATCTTATACAATACCTATTACAGCAACAAACTTAGGGCTTGAATTATGTGATAGAATACATTTTGCGGATTCGATATATACAGATTCAGAAGAAAAAGAAGGATTTATTTCTAAGATACGGGTATCATACAAAGAGAAAAAGATATTTTTAGAAGTAGTGTTATTACCAGATAATTTGAATTTAGACCTAGACGGCTTAATAATAGAATCAGGTGACGCACCAGATACAATTACTGAAAGCGGCTCACAAACAGATACAATAACGGAAACAGGTATATAATGGCTAATGAAAATAAGGATGTAATAAGAGTATTTGATACAGCAACAAACATCCCAACAACATTAAGAAATGGGATGTTTGGATATGACACAACGAATGACCGCCTAGCGATAAAACTGCTTACAGGTGGTTACATGAAATATTTTAGTGATGACACTAAACAGATGTTACTAGCAGGGGCACAGACGGCTACAGGTAAAAAAACATTCAATGATTTTTTACTCCGTGCAAGTGTTCAAACGGCTATTACCGCAAGCACCACGCAGACACAGGGACAAGGGACGTTATCTAAAGAGCGTAACTATGTTACTGTGGTAGCAAATGCCAATGATACGGTCACTTTGCCAGTTGTGGAAGCTGGACTTGATTGTGTTGTATATAATAGCGGAGCGAATATACTTAAAATATTTCC
>JAGVEE010000072.1 GCA_020058405.1 Sphingobacteriales bacterium | reverse complement strand
ATCAAATGTTTAGGAAACATCTATTCTATCCGTTGAACTACGGCGCCATTTTGGAATGCAAACTTAATTAATTATGATGAAAACTGAGGTTCCCTGAAAATTTATTGAGTGCTAGTTTTTTATAAAATCCTGCTTAAATGCAGGTTTTCTTTGTTTTAAGCCCTTTTTTCAGTATTTATCCTATATTTCAAAGTTCTCTTAAACTAAATTTTGGAATTTGTTATGAACATAAGTATCTTTAACCTATCAAACTAACAAAATTATTATGAAAAAGCTCTTTACGATACTTTCAGGAAGCGCTCTTGTACTAAGTGTATTTACTCTAAGTTCATGCAACGATTCTGGTATCCCGATTTCAATTCCTCAAACTATTGAACAAACTTTTATTGTTCCTTCGAGTCCTGACACAAGTTTTACAATTTCTAGGGAAATTGCTGGAAATGTAGACAGTATTCTGGCAGCACAAAACGCTACAAGAGATGATGTTCAATCAATTGTAATTGTAGGTGCTGGTGTTGGTGAAACTGATTCTAATGGAGTATTTTTACCTCAATCAAATTGGTATCAACTAGATACAGTGTTTGCTTATATCGGCGACCCAGCTAAGCCCTTAGCTTTTGATAGCTTAATTGCAAAGGTGCCTTATTTATTTTCTTCGCCTCCTCTACCAGCTCCTTATTTTGGTTATGTAAGCATGACATTACAGTCAGAAGGTTTTGATATTGTACCTTACATTATTAAGCCTTTATACAGAATTACAATTGTAGGTAAATCTAGATATCCATTAACAAAAGACATATATTATAAAGTGTTTTTAAACGCTAATTTTTCAGTTTTTTTATAAAATTGTTTAGTCATAAAAAAAGCCCATTCGAAAGAATGGGCTTTTTTTATGCAAACATTGGAAGGGCCTGTTAAAGCAAATTCTATAAATTCAACCAACGTTTATAATTCCTCTCCTGCTCTGCCGATAGATTTTTCATTCTAAAGAGGTAATGCTTCTTCGTGCCTTCTTTCATTTTATTCGTTACCTCTAACATTAAAGGCTTTCCATCGCGCTCCACCTCTATCATATAGTTCGCTCCATCTGCAATAAAGCCAAACTCCGTACTACTTTGTTTTAATATTACAGATGAATTTAATTTATCACCTTTCTTAAATCCACAACAAGCCTCTTTGGAAACTTTCTTTACTATTCTTTTTCCTCCTAAATTTATACGTGTAAATTTTACACCTTCAAATGGCGATACCGGAACCATCCCTTTATATTCTGCATTGTACTCGATCCCAACTTTCGCTAATATCTCTTTTATAGCTAAGGTGTCTCTCCCGCTAATGTATTTATCAATAAATGTTTTTACACTTGGGTGACTAGCTGCTACAAACTCATCGAAAAATTCTTGCTCAGAAAAGTTTTTGTTCTTTCCATATTTTTTACTCAAAGTAAATACTACATCTTTTAATGTTTTCTCTCCATTGGTAGCACTTATTATTTCAATATCAAGTAATGCTCCCATCAAGGCACCTCGCTCATATACTTGCTGGTACTGGCTCTTGTGAGGTTCGTTAAAAACATTTTCACTCATTTCTGTAAATGACATTTTATCGAATGGAAATTTACTTCCCGATGAAATTTTTCCTGACAACACCTCACTTAAATATTTCCATGGATTGGTAACCTTGCCTTGTGTTAAGGCTAAGCCTGCAAAATATTCGGTAATGCCTTCGTATAACCATAAATGTTTAGACATTTTTGGATCTGCGTAATTAAAATTACCTACATGTTCTGAGTGTAAATTTAAGGGAGTTACAATGTGTAAAAATTCGTGGGATGCAATGTCTTTTATTGTTTTTACTGCAAGGTCGTTTCCGAAATCAGGTAAAAAATACATCGATGAATTTCCATGCTCTAAGGCTCCGAATCCTTGTCCACTAAAGCTTCTAATAATTTTTATAATTTTAAAAAACCCAACTTTATCTCCTTCAAATATTCCTTTATACTCTGTATAATCCTTTAAATATATTATAAAAGAGTAGTTATTTACTGGCAATTCATTTCCAAAAAATAAGCCCAATGCTTGCATCGATTTCTCAATCTCTTTATATAAATCTTTACTGATCTGCCTACCGCTTTCATTATACACACCTAAAGTAACTTTGCAGTTTGCTACCATAAAAGAAGTAGTATCTGGCTCAGAAAACATAATAGGATTATCTACTAATTCGTGGTAATCATTCGCTTTAAAAATTTGAGTATTGTTTTGTAAAGTAGAACTTAATGATGTTACTGCATAGAAATTACTAGGCTTTTCAACCAATAACTCAATGGCTGTATTTTCTGTTCCTTTAAAAATTCCAAAAAAACCAGAATTGTTAAAAATGATATTCTCATCTTTTTGAATGTTTGTTCCTGCTGGTTCAAATATTTTATTTTTCTTTTGTTTGGTGTGATAAGAGTCTTTTACTACATAAGAAATAGAGTAAGGTTTGCCATAAATCACAAAATTGTTTTCTCCTTGTTTTTTAATTTTCAAGGATTTTTTATTAGCGTCTAGTGCAACAAAATTATTTATAAATCTTCCATAATCTAATACTGCATAAGTACCTGGTATAGTTTTAGGAAACTGAAAAACCACTTCATCACTAAAGTTTTGATAGGTTGCACTTGCTACCAATAATTCAACTTTTAACCTATTCTCATCAACCTTCCTTAAATCAATTTTATATTGCTGTACATTTTGTGCGTGTGTTAATCCTACAAAAAGAAGGAAACACACAGCAATAAGTATAAATTTTGTCTTCATGTTATTTTTTATTTCTACAAAAATATATGCCTTTCGCAAACAAGCTTAATTATATCGTTAATGTTACGCTATAAACAAAAAAACCCTGTTTCTATACATAGAAACAGGGTTTTTTATGGTTTAATAGAACTAGAACTTATCTGTTAAAATATTAACTAAGTCTACAATTGCCCAAATTCCGCAACCACCTGCAGTTAAGATGAATAAAATGTTCCATCCAACTGGTTTACCTACATACCATCTGTGTGCAGCTAACCCGCCTAAGAAAAACCATAATAATAAGATGATGATTTTTTCTTGATCCATTCCTGCTAATGCTTTTCTTGCATCAGTTGAGTTTGCAGATTCTAATTTTGTAGCAGCTTCTTCACTAGCTTTTACTGTACTTTCAGATACTGCAGGAGCATCTACCGTACTAACTTGTTCTTTTGCTACTTCTTTTTTCGAATCAGATTTTACAGGGAACGATGCATACGTCGATCCAGCTGTTAACATTACTACAGCACAAAGTGCTAAAATTGAGTTTGTGATTTTTTTCATAATTAGGGTTATATTTGATAATACAATATATGAATTATTTTTTTTTAATGAAGAAATTTATCTTTTGCTTGACATTTTTTATTTGGTCTACCCTTACTCTCGCCCAAACAAATACCACATACGAGTTTATTGGAACATTGCAATTATCAAACAATGAATTAATTAGCTATAAATTAAGTTTTAAAGACCTTGCTAATGGTAAAATAGAAGGCAATTCAATTACCGATATTTACGGTGATGATCGCACTAAAAGCCTTATTAAAGGTAATATTAATTTTACAGATCAAAAGATTTCCTTTATTGAAACCGCTAACCTAAGTACAAAATCTAAAGCTAGTGAAAGTGATTTCTGCTACTTAATTGTTAAAAATGCGAAGTTTAAAACTGTTAGAGGTAAAACAATATTGCAAGGTAAATTCAGTGGTAAACTTCCTAATGGTAAAGTGTGCGCCAACGGAACACTGTATTTAATTAGCACTAATTATTTACAGCAATTAGAAAATAATTATTTGAATGCAAATAAAATAAAAAATGCTGATACACTTTCTATGTTGAAAGAAAAGATAGGCACACTTAAAGATCGTGTAGATAAAAATACCTTGAAAAGCAACGAAGTGCTAAGTATAAATTGGAGTTCTAATGAAGTAATATTAGAAATTTGGGACGGGGAACAAGAAGACCTTGATGAAATACAAGTATATATAAATGATAAAAAGATTGTAGATCAATTAGTACTTAAACGTCAGAAGAAAATTTTGATAATCCCACTAACAGAAAAAGTAAGCAGCATAAAAATTATTGGCATAAACGAAGGTTTATCTGCTCCTTGCACCGCAAATATTATTTTACGTGATGGTACTATAAGCACCCCAGTAATATCAGTATTGAAAAAAGGGGAAAGTAATACCATTAGAATTAATAAATTGTAGAAATGAAAATTACCATCCCATCAAAGTATAAAAAACCTATTGCCTACAGTATTGCTGCATTGCTTAGTATAGCATTTATTACCTTATTAATTCTGCCTGCCAATTATTTTGATACAGGTAGAGCTACTTGTGTTTCGGTAATACTTTTTGATTTAGAATGTTACGGTTGCGGGATGACACGTGCAATTCAACATCTTTTGCATCTCGATTTTGAAAAGGCTTATGAGTTTAACAAACTATCATTTATAGTATTGCCCCTAGCTATAATTATGATTGCTTGGGAGTTGAAAAAGGTTATTTCCCCCCAAAAGTTAGAACAGCCAAACAATAGTTAATTTCTTGTGTTTGCACTTATATTAAACTAAATAGATGCAAAACTTTAAGAACCATTCGAGGTTATACCCATTACACCATTTTGTGTTAACCCCATTAACAGCCGGACTTACCATATGGGTCTTGGTAAATTTATTTACTTCCAATGGCGAGTTAAGCCAAAACGTATTTAACCTAATACTCTCCTTTTCCTTAGCATTAGCTGTATTAGTTTCAAGAATATATGCCTTGAAAAACCAAGATCGTATTATACGAGTTGAAATGCGTTTACGATATTTTGAATTAACGGGCAAATCTTTTTCTACTAAAGAACCTAAATTAAAATTAAGTCAGATTATTGCATTAAGATTTGCAAACGATAATGAATTATTGCCTTTAATTGATAGCGCGATTTCAGAAAAAATGAGTTCGAAAGAAATCAAACAAGCCATCAAAAACTGGAATCCAGATTATAGAAGAGTTTAACGATTGATTTTATATTTTGAAAAGCTCAATGCACATTGCATTGGGCTTTTTTTGTTAATAAAAAGTTAAAGCATAACATGTTTTTCCTCATTCTTGTAAATTGTAGTAATTTGCAGTAATGAGAAATAGAACCATTAAAACATTTGTTGTACTTGCCATCATTTCTATACTAGGAATTATTATTACCCAAGTATTTTGGTTTAAACAAGCTTTTGATAAAACCGAACAAGAGTTT
This sequence comes from Sphingobacteriales bacterium, assembly GCA_020058405.1. Classification (GTDB taxonomy): domain Bacteria; phylum Bacteroidota; class Bacteroidia; order Sphingobacteriales; family Sphingobacteriaceae; genus CAJBVG01. The sequence goes on along the minus strand of JAGVEE010000072.1, from coordinate 1,578 downwards.
AATAAAAGCTTAAACATTGCCCTTACACAAACCCTAAAAGGCATACTCTTGTATAATAATTCGAGTGCAATACCTTTGGATCCTATAGAAAAACTCGACCATAATTATTACGCAGTTATGGTAAACGATCAAATTAACGCAGATGTATTAGAACATTATTTAAAAAATGAATTTGATAAATTAAACATCCATCAAAGTTTTGAATACAGAATTTTCGATTGCAAAAATGAACAGTTAGTGTATGGTGGTTATGTAGAAGGCAAAAACGCCGAAAATGATCAACCTGTAAGTAGAAATTTGCCAGTTTGGAAACCCGATAATTATTATTTCACCGTTTACTTCCCTAATAAAACATTAGACATTGTAAGTGGTATGACCTTATGGTTATTCTCCAGCTTTGTATTATTTATTGTATTGATATTTTTTGCGTACAGCTTGTTTGTAATCTTAAAACAAAAACGACTTTCGGAAATACAAAAAGATTTCATTAATAACATGACGCATGAAATTAAAACACCTGTGTCTATAATTAGTGCATCTGCAGAAACTATTAGAAACCCCAATATTATAGAGCAACCGCAACGTTTGTTAAACTACGCGAATATTATTATTGAAGAGAGTAACCGACTGAAATTACAAGTAGAGCGTGTATTAGCACTGGCCGACTCTAACAGAACCATTAAACTTACTAAAGAAAAAATAAACCTCGAAGTATTAACTCAAGAACTGGTAACCAGTATTTGTGATAAAGAAAAAGAGAAGCCCGTTATTAATTTCAATTTTAATTCGCACAATGCTTTTGTAATTGGTGATGAAGTTTATTTATCAAATTTAATTAGTAATATTATCGATAATGCAATTAAATATTCAAAAGAAAAATTAATACTAACTATTAGTACAAAAAATATTGATAATTATATTGAATTAACATTTACAGATAATGGACTAGGAATTGCGAAAGAACATTTATCAAAAATATTCGATAAATTTTACAGAGTACCAACGGGTAACAGACACGATGTAAAAGGCTTTGGCATTGGTTTAAACTATGTAAAAATGATAGCTAAATTACACAAAGCTAAAGTAAAAGTAGAGAGTGAATTGAATAAAGGAACCACGTTTAAAATTTTATTTCCAAATGCTTAAACAAAAAATTTTATTAGTAGAAGACGATACAAATTTAGGCTTTGTAATAAAAGATAATTTTGAACAAGAACAGTTTGATGTGGTTTTGTGTGTTGACGGTGAAGAGGCACTTGCTACTTTTAAAAAAGAGAAATTCGATTTATGTATTTTAGATGTAATGATGCCAAAAATGGACGGATTTGAGTTGGCTAAAAACATCCGTTTATTAAACGAACAAATACCCTTGCTTTTTTTAACGGCAAAGAGTTTAAAAGAAGACAGGTTACATGGCTTTACGATTGGTGCCGACGATTACATTACAAAACCTTTTAGCATAGAAGAGTTAATTCTACGTTGCAAAGTGTTTTTAAAAAGATCAACAGCAACTACTAATAAAAAATCTAACTATATAAGTATAGGTACCTATACATTTGATTTTCAAAATCAATTATT
>JAGVEE010000245.1 GCA_020058405.1 Sphingobacteriales bacterium | reverse complement strand
ACGCGTTGAACCCTGTGGTTACAGCTATCTCAGGCTGGTTCGCCTCCTTAATGGCAGGTGCTTTTTTTGTGGAATATATTTTTAGTTGGAACGGCTTAGGTAAAATAACAGTAGATGCCTTAGAGTTATCTGATTTACCCGTAGTAATGGGTGCCGTATTATTTATCGCGTTTTTGTTTGTGATCGTAAATTTATTAGTGGATATAAGTTATAGTTTGCTGGATCCGCGAGTGAAACTTGAGTAAAGTCTTTAGTAGTTAGTCGTTAGAAGAGTATGCTTTCTAACGACTAACTACTAATGACTAACGACTAAGTAACAATTCAATTACTCTTTCCACTTCCAAATTCAAGCCATTAACTCGATGGTCTGCTTGTTCGTAAATGTGTTTTCTCTTCGCAAAATTTTCTTCAATAAAATTCAAAAGTTCGTCTTCTTTTTTTCCTTTAATGGTAGGCCTTATGTTTTTTGCGTTTGACAAACGATTGTAAATGCTTTTAATGTCGAGCTCTATATATATGCTTGTTCCTTGAGATTGTATGTATGGTAAGTTATCAAAATAGCAAGGGGTTCCGCCGCCAGTAGCCATAACAAATGTAGCTTCATGTTCAAATGATTTTAGTGTTTCCGATTCCATTTTCCGAAAGCTTTCTTCACCTAAATATTTGAAAATATCGTTAACGCTGCACTTTGCTTTTTTTTCAATTTCCTTGTCTAAATCTATAAATGGAAAATGCATTGCCTTGGCAAGTTTTTTGCCAAATGTGCTTTTGCCTGAACCCATAAAACCGACAAGAAAAATCTTCCGAATCATTTTTAAGATAGATAAACGGCTTCTTCTGATTTTTTAGTTGAGAAACGTACCGACACATGCTCTTGTGTTACGGTAGAAATTGTATAACCTGCAAAATCAGTAGAAACTGGAAATAATTTGTGACTCCTATCTATCAATACGGCAGTTCTTATTTTTTTAGTAGGGATGTTTAAAAATACAGCTAAGCCATACACTAAGGTTCTACCAGAGTTTAATACATCATCAACTAAAATGATAGTTTTATTTTTGCATTTATTTACGCTAATATCCACCTCGGCTTCTAAATGGTCGCTGTCTTTGTTTAACGTAATTTCTATAAGTTCTATTTTTATTTTTGATATATTTTCAAGCACAGCTTTTAATCGCTTTGCTAATACATAACCCCTGTTTGCAATTCCAGCAATTACAATTTGTTTTTCTTCAAAACAATCTTCTAATATTTGATAAGCCATACGGTCTATCTTCTGTTGTATTTGAACACTGTTCAAAATAAGTATTTCTTTCTTTGCCATATGTGAAAAATTCTAAATACTATTTATAAGGGTAAAATACAAAATTCGCCCCTTCAGGTACCATCACAAAAACACAAATATATTTATGTGGGTCTTTGTAATTTTGTTTAAAAAACTCTTGTTTCTCAGAATTTACAATTCCTTTTTCTACAAACTCTTCAAGGGTAGATGCATGTATATTCCAATCCGTTGAAAGTTCGTCTTTGTCAATTATTAATTCACCAATACTCGCTTCGTGCTGGTGTGCAATAAATATAGGATATTTAGAAAGTTCTTCTATGATATCTTCTGCAGTTTCTTTTATAGAATCGCTAAACAATACTAAATCGGTTTCTAAACTTTTCAGTGGACTGCCATTTTTTTTCGGTTCGTTAGGCGTGCCTAATAATTCTTCGGGCTCCATTATCTTAATTTTAATAATACAACATTCTCTACATGTTCTGTATGCGGGAACATGTCAACCGGTTGAACTTTAATTACTGTATATTTTTCATCTAAAATAGCTAAATCTCTAGCTTGTGTTGATGGGTTACAGCTTACATATACAATTTTTTCGGCTTCTAATTTTAACAACTGCTTACATACCTCTTCATGCATCCCAGCACGTGGTGGATCTGTAATAATTACATTTGGTTTGCCATTTATTAACGTAAATTCATCTGTTAATAAATCTTTCATATCACCTGCATAAAATACAGTGTTATCTATCGAATTTATTTCAGAATTAACTTTAGCATCTTCTATTGCATCTGCAACATATTCTATCCCTACTACTTTTTTCGCTTTAGAAGCAATAAAGTTGGCTATAGTGCCGGTACCCGTGTATAAATCATATACTATTTCATCACCTTTTAAATCTGCAAAATTACCAGCAATATGGTACAATACTTCAGCTTGTTTTGCATTGGTTTGGTAAAATGATTTCGCAGAAATTCTAAATTTTATTTGCTTATTGTTCAAGTCTGTCATTTGCTCATGTATGTACGGCAAGCCATTGTAACAAATAACCTCTTGATCAAATATGGTATCGTTTTTTTTCTGATTTATAACGTATTGTAGGGAACTAATAAAATTGAACTTCGTATTCAAATGTTCCATCAACAATTCAATTTTTTCCATGTCGGGTTCAGCAAATACTACTATTACCATCCATTCACCTAAACTTGTATTTCTAATGATTAGATTTCTCATTAAACCTGTATTTTGTTTAATGTCGTAAAATGTATACAGATGTTCCTTGCAAAAAGCACGCACTTCGTTTCTCAGTTCATCAGATCGCGTGTCTTGTAAATAACATTGATGGATGTCAATAATCTTATCAAAACGTTTAGGCACATGGAATCCTAATGCATCCATATCGAATGATTCATCTGAAGCAATTTCTGATTTTTCAAGCCAACGTTTATTGGAGAACGTAAACTCTAATTTGTTTCTATAATGTTTGGTATTCTCTGACCCAACAATTGGCATAAGTTCCGGAAGTTCAATTTTTGCTAAGCGGGTTAAAGCATCTAATACAATTTTTTGTTTAAAACTTAATTGCGCATCATACTTCATATTTTGCCATTTACAGCCTCCACATGTGCCAAAATGCGTGCAAAAAGCATCTTCTCTTTTATTAGAATATTGATGAAAAAGTATAGGACTACCTTCTGCTAAGTTTTTCTTTTTTTTATGTATTTGAATGTCCACAACATCGCCTGGAACTACTTTTTCAACAAAAATCACCAAATCTTCGTGTTTGGCAATTCCTTTGCCCTCGTTGGCAATATCTATAATTTCTGCCTTTTCTATTATTGGCAATGGTTTATTACTTCTCATAATTTTTTCAAAGTTAAGGTATAATATGCTATTTTTAATAAATGATCCGCACTCTCTTATATTTTTTTATGTTGCTCTTGAGTTATAACTCATTTGCATCGCATATGGTGGGTGGGGGTTTTAGATATACATATCTTTCTAATAATAGGTATGTAATTCAATTAGATTATCATAAAGATTGTTCTGCCAATTCAGTTGATTATCCTCCTGGAGCTTTACGAATTGGAATTTATAAAAAAAGTAACAATGCCTTAGTGCAAAGCCTCGACTTAAACCCTGGTCCAATTAGCATCGTAAATTTTATTTCAGACTCTTGTGTAAATGCACCAGTTACCTGTGTGCAAAAAAGAATATACCAAGATACCTTGTTCCTAAATCCTGCAATTTTCGACGACAATTCTGGTTATTATTTATCCTATGAGCAATGTTGTAGAAATTTCGGCATCAAAAACATAAAAGACCCAGATAAAAGCGGGATTGCCTTTTATGCTGATTTTACACCCTTCACAAAAAATAATACCGGCTTTAGAAATTCTAGTCCATATTTAATTAATGAGCAGAACGTGTATTTATGTTTATTCGAGACATTCAATTCAGATTTTTCTCATGTAGATCCCGACGGCGATTCATTGTCGTATAAATTAATTGATCCTTTAATGGGCATCACTGATCCGGTTTTTAACAATGCAAATGGAATATCAGTTTTAAATCCTAAACCTTATCCTCCCATAAATTGGGCTACTAATTATGGAATCGCGAATAACAATATTATGGATGGTGTACCAGATGTAACACTTGACCCGGTTACAGGTAAATTAAATTTAAAACCTTCTCAAACGGGTATGTACTCTTTTGCATATGCTGTTGAAGAGTATAGAGATGATGAACTAATTGCAGTTTACAACCGTGAGGTGCAGTATTATATTGTGTTCTGCTCAGTTAGAAATAAACCTCAATTAGATTGGTTAAATCCTGCAATCACTTCACTAAAAGCAGATACCCTTACTTGCTTATTTTTTTCAGCTAAAGATATTAATACAAACGACTCCTTAAATTTTAAAATTGGCGAAATCTCTAGCTTGTTATCTCAACAAAATATTAGCGTAGAAATAGATTCTACACAACCAAATGATTTGCAAATTAAACTTTGTTTTGAGATTGCTTGCAATGCCATAACTGAATTGCCACAACGTGTTCAGTTATTAGTTAGTGATAATTCTTGTCCTTTTGCTTTACATGATACACTCGAAATAGAGCTAACGGTTTCTCCTAAAATCAATAATAAGCCAATAATTACATGGTTAAATTCAGCAGAAAATACGATTAAAGCAAACAACACAACGTGCTTTGATTTTCTTGCAGAAGATATTGATGAATTGGATAGTTTAAAATTTTCTATAAAAAATATTTCAGGGCAATTATTAAACTTAAACTACGAAATTAATATAGACTCTACTGATAATAACAAAGTTACTGCAAGAGTTTGTTTTGAAGCAAATTGTATACTTAGGGCTAGCAATACAGAAGGGTTTGCGGTATTTGCTAAAGACAAATCTTGTTCTGTTTCTAAACAAGATTCGATCTGGGTATCTGTAACTACAGAAGAAGCAGATTATGAAGACCCTTTACTTAATATCCCGAATGTTTTTAGTCCAAACGGTGATGGTAAAAATGATGTTTTCAGCATCCATAAAAATATAAAAGCTGAATGTGTGGATGATTTTAGTATAGTGATTTATAACCGCTGGGGAGAAAAAGTGTATAATTCTAACAATTTTGAGTTCGAATGGTCGGGAGAAAAGCTGCCTTATGGTGTCTATTTTTATGTAATGCGTTTGGGTAAAAGAGAAAAGCTCGGTCACTTATCTATTATGTATTAAGAAATAATTATATTTGGTGATGCGCTTTAGCAAAATATGTGTTTTTATTGGGTTTCTGTTTACTGTATTTGTTAATAATACATACGCTGCACATATTGTAGGTGGAGATTTTAGCTATAAATACATTTCTGGTGATCAATACCAGCTAAAAATGAAAATGTACCGAGATTGCGGTGGAGGTGGGGCTCAATTCGAGCAAAATTTACGTGTAGGTATTTACGATAAAGAAACCAATAAGCTAGTAAAAACGGTACAAATGCCTCGTACCACTATATATCCTATCAAATTTAATACCGGTTGTACAAGTCCGCAGTTACGTTGTGTAGAAACTGGGGTTTTTACCGCTGTGTTTACCATGCCGAAAGATCAATTCCAAAACACACAAGGATATTATGTACAATGGGAAAGATGTTGCAGAAACGACATCATCAAAAACATTATCGATCCGGGAGGAACACCAATGGCATTTTACATGGAATTTCCCTCTCCATATCCTGGTGGTGGTGGTTTACGCATTAATAACTCACCAGAATTTTTACGCGACCCATTAAACTACTTATGTGTAGGCGAAGCATTTAAATACGATTTCAAAATTTACGATGGCGACGGAGATGAATTAAGAATGAAAATTGGTGTGCCAAATGCTGGTGGGTATACTAGTCAATTTAGCCCAGGTCAGAATTCTGGCCCAGCGCCATACGATGATGTAATTTGGGCACCTGGTTACAGCGTAGGTTCCCCACAAAATATTATGGACGGTAGTCCTGATTTATATGTTGATAATGATACCGCATTTATATTTCTAGTGCCTCAACAAATTGGTGTTTATGTAATATCTGTTGTGTGTGAAGAATTTAGGGGTAATGTAAAAATTGGCGAGGTTGTTCGTGAGCTTCAATTAGAAGTACTTAATTGTCCACCACGATTTAAACCGAATGTTACCGCTACTTTACCCGGTGGTAAAAGTTATGTGGATGTAGTAGTAGGGCAACAAATTTGTTTTGATATAAATGCAACCGACAATAATAACGCTGAATTATTAAAATTTAGAATCGATACTGGAGGCTTATATAAAATAATTGGAAACGGCGCTACAATCGATCCCTCAGACGTTACAGGCAATCAAAGCATAACAGCTCGTTTTTGCTGGACACCTACTTGCCCATTAGATACTGGCAAAGGAGCTTTTTTAGATATCATCGCTTTTGATAATTCTTGTCCGTTTTCTCAAGATGATACCATTCGTGTAAACTTCAGAATTTCTGAAGTACCCAATAAACTTCCTGTACTTAAAACTAGTTTAACAAATAATGTTTTTAATATAAGAACCGAAGAAACATTGTGCTTTCAATTTTTAGTAACCGATTCTAACAGTACTGATCAAATAATTGTTGATCCTATCTCTCAAAATATTGATGTATTTAATTTAGGTGCTGTTATTACTCCATCTATTTTGGTTGGTAATGCAAGCGTTTCTGGCGAATTTTGTTGGACCCCACCATGTGGATTAAAATTGGATACTTCTATTCACCTATTATTTTACATAAGCGACAATGCTTGTCCCTTGCCAGCTTTAGACACTGTAGAGGTAATTATTAATTTATTGCCAATTGCCAATGAAGCTCCATTAATAGAAGCACAAGGAATAAACATTGGCGCTAATAATACCATCTCAGTTAAATTAGATCAACAAAATTGTTTCTCAATTTATGCAGAAGATGTCGACCCAAATGATGTGATTGATATTTATAGTAAAAATGTGAATTATGATTTTTTTGCAAACGGCGCAACTTTTGCACAACAAGAAAATAATCCGAATTCAAAAAGTAATTTATTTTGTTGGACTCCCACTTGTGATAATTTCTATGGGGAAGATGAGTTGTTTCTTGATTTCTTTACTCGCGATAATAAATGTGAAAATGAAAAATACGATTCGGTTAGAGTACGTTTTGTATTCGATTTACCTGATAATGTTTCACCCTTATTATTAAAGCCAGACTCTATTCTTTATAACATAAATGCAGGTTATTCTAGAACTATTGATGTAGAAGGTAGCGATGCAGATAACGAAGATTTATTGGTATTAGAGGCGAAACCACTTTATGATAATAATGTACCACTGAGAGTAGAAATGAATAGAACTCAAGGTTTCGGAAGTATTACCTCACAACTAAATGTGTATCCAGATTGTGGATTAGATGGAAACGTAGATTACCCGGTTGAGTTAAAATTATTGAGCAATAAATATTGCAATGAGAATGATACCATTACCAAAATAATCTATTTTAAATCTTCACCATTACTAGATATTGATAAGCCATTATTACCCGATGTGTTTTCACCAAATGGCGATGGTATAAATGATGAGTATAAAATTTATTTAGCTAATAGAACGGTTTGCCCTGATGAATTCGAGTTTATCATTTATAATAGATGGGGGCAAATAATGCTCGAAACTCAAGATCCAGAGTTTGTGTGGAAAGCAGAAGGTGCTACTGCGGGGGCATACGTATACTACCTCCGTGTTGGAGAAACTAAATTTACAGGCATCATCTCGCTTGTGAAATAATCACAATCCTAATAAACGCAGTAAAAAAGAAAACCAAGTAGTCGATTTGTCATCGCCAAAGTCGAACTCCTGCTCAATTTTCTCAGAAAAATCTAACAATTCAAGCTTCATAGTGTAAATAATTGTGTTCATGAAGCAAATGTAGGCATTTTTATACTAAATACCAAATTGGTATTTAGTCACTTGTATTTAGTCAATAGTCTTTAGACGGTCTAAAGACTAAAGACTAGCGTCTAACGACTTATTAAAGTACTGCTTGTATCAAATAAGGCAGAATCTCTTTCTCAAAGCTGATGAAGTTTTTGCGAACATCACTTACTGTAACAGAAGTAAAGGCAAAGGAGAATACAATAGCTTTGCTAGATTTCATGAGGTATTTTACTCGTTCATAACTCACATCTTTAAAGTCGGGGAGACTAGTAAAGGTATTTATGAGTAACACTTCTAATTCGTTTGATAAGTTTTTTAGGAACTCTTGGGAGTTTACGCTTTCACGTATAAAATCCCAACCGATAAACTCAGAACAAACGGTGTAAGATAAACGACTTGTTTTTAAAATAAGTGCCGATACTTTTTCGGCTTTGCTAATATTAGGATGAAGTTTAGTTACCAAATCATTAATAGAGAACTCGAGGTGCTCCATAATAATTTCATTAAGAATAACTTCTTTACTTTCGAAATATTTGTAGATGGTAGCCTTGGCCACACGAGAGCGTTTCGCAATTTCGTTGACACTGGTTTTATGATAACCAAATTTACGAAAAAGCTCTTTTGACGCTTCTTTTATGGCTTGTTGTATCTTGTCCGAATCCATTAATTATAAATATACAAATATCTATCCACTAAATTAGTTTGATAAGTTCTTAAGGATGCATTAGCGGGCCCTTTAATAGGTGCTCCATCTAGTAATTGAAACCTAGAGCTACAACATTTACAGCCTACTGTAGAGATGGTAGAATCTAAACTAACATACGCGCAGGTGTCTGTAGATTGATAAGAACAGGTGCGCTCAAAGGCCATAAATTCAACTTGTCCTCTTCTGTACACAACAATACCTCTATACCCACCATCAACATATACTGTACCACCAATAGAATTTAAATTATTATAGCCTGGGTTATCTAAATTTATTCTGATGTTAACAGGTACACTTGGTACAGTGCTTTCTTGTTCCTTTGTACAAGCAAATAGAGCCAAAGAAACAATTAGAAGTGTACTTAGTATTTTCATTTATATTAATTCAGAATTAAATTGTGATAATAAACGAACATCGTTTTCAAAAAACATTCGAATGTCTTTTATCTTGAATTTGTTCATTGCCAAACGTTCTATACCAACACCAAATGCGAAACCCGAATACTCATTAGGGTCTATGCCACAATTTTCCAATACATTTGGATCAACCATTCCACAACCTAAAATTTCTACCCAACCAGAATATTTGCAAATATTACATCCAGTGCCACCGCAGTT
>JAGVEE010000289.1 GCA_020058405.1 Sphingobacteriales bacterium | reverse complement strand
TATTAATGTTTAATCCATCATAATTAAATGCATGTGAATTCTGTATTTTAATTTTGAAAGTTAGTTCGTTAAATGCAAGTTTACGAACCATACTTGTTCCTAAGTTTAAGTTAATGTCTAATTCTGTCTCTGTTGGAAACTGAACATTACCTCCACCAACATTTGTAAATGCAAGCGTTTTCGGGATAGATGGAAAGCCCGTTTGAACAATCTTTAAGGCATCAGCAAGTGTAGTTGAATTTAATACCTCGAGAGTATCTTTAAAACCAACTTTCAAATAACCCGTAGGATCTGTTTTGATGAAACTTGTGTCTTTTAATAAATTCTTTAAACCAAGTTCACCATATACCAATGGTATAATGTAATCAGGTGATAATGAAGGCTTGGCCAAATCTTCGTCGATCTTACATGCACTCAAGAATAAGATACTTGAGCCCAAAAACAGTAAGAAAAACTTGTTTAGAGTTCGTAATAAATACATAGATTAATTAGGTTTTAGTTAGAATGGTTAAATATACTGAAATATTGAAGAACAATACAAATATTATATTCTTTAATTATTACAATAGATAATAAATGATTTTGCCCTCTTTAGTGCCAATTATCATCTTTTTCAGCTCATTATCAATTAAAAAAGAAGGGCTAGCTGAGGCCTTTAGTGGAAATCCGTTCTGCAATTTGCCGGTTCTATCAAACAAATAGACTTGCTGTGTTTCTTCAGAAAATATTCCTAGTAAACTCTCATTTTGTTTATATCTCCAAATAAAAGGTGGATGTATTACATTCGAATTAAACTGATAATTAAAGCCTAAAGTAGTGTCGTCTTGATATACCATTAACTGGTTATTATCTACAAATACATAATCACTCTTTTCATCTCCCATTACATCGGCAAACGTAAAAAAATGTTTATCAGTCCAATTACCAACGGTTTTATACATCCTTCTGCCATCAATAAAAATACTTTTTATTTTACCTTTTTGGTCGGTGCTAATAAACCTGTTTTTTGCAAACTCAATATTTGCATCAAAATAAAATGGATTATGGTACTCAATGCCAGCAGAATCTTTAAACTGTGCTTGAACTTCTCCTTTTCTATTATAAAAATAAAAGTAGCCTTGGTTATTCGCCACAAATAATACGTCTTTGCCTTTTACATTTATATGCTGAACTCTATCCAAAGCTTGGCCTACGCGTTTAGGATTCCATCCATCTATTGGCCTGCCACTAATGTCGTAACCATATACACATTGGTTATTACACGTTATAAAAATTCTGTAATTCTTATCTTTTTCGTAATCAAATAAACTCAATCCTAAGCTTGCAGTTGCGGCTAATTTAATAGGATAATTTGGCATCATTTGCCCAGTTAAATCGATTACGTATATGTAATTTGAAGTATTAAAAAGCAATTGGGTTTCACCATTTTTATAATAATCTACTACTTCAATGTTTGATATAATTTTCTGATTTATATTTTTCTTCCACTTGATGTTTGAGTCTTCATCAATCAGATAAACAGTATTGGTATCGTCTTGCACCACTATATATGTTTCGGTTTTTCCAATGCTGCGTATCCATTGCGGGGAGTTACTCAATTCTGCATCTAAGGTAATTTGCCACTTTTGTTCGATACTTGTTTCTGTATCATCAGATTTCATTGGCATATAAATACTTGATATTAAGCCAGCATCCGAACTTGTAATTTGGTAAGAAAATGCAGAATAGTTCGACCAGCCCAAGCGTTCTATTAACTTCGCATTTCCTTTGTTTGTTAGTAAACTTTTTATATTGTTTTCATATCCTGAAATGCCAGTAAAAAACAAATAATTGTACTGATCATTTAATGTGCTGATATAATTCTGAAAAGGTTCATTATTCTTTAACAATTGATCCGATTGGAAATCATCAATGTATTTTTTTAAATCAGCAATAGTTGCTGCAACCATTAAGCGATCATCAATAATGGTATAAAATTTAGTTTCTAGCTCTTTAAATGGTAAACCTGCTGCCAAAAACATAAATTTTCTAAACGGAAAACTTTTTATTTCTTGACTTTTATACACTTCTGTTCTAGGGTTTTTAACTAATCTAGCTAACTTCTCTTCAAAAACATTGGCTTGTTTAAGCACCATCATGCCAACATATCCAGTATGGGTAAGAACAGAATAATTTGCGTTGTAAGAAGCTATAAATTCCTCCCCTATTTGCTCATTTATAAACGTTTTGATATCTATAAAGTATTTTTTAGCAACAAGCTTTTGTTCTGCTTCGTAATAAAAATCTTGAATTAATTTATGTTGAATTTGTAAATCATTTCTAAAAAGTATGGCATCAGAAAGTATTAAATTTTGAAATGACCAAGTATTGTTAGATAAATAATTCAATAAATAACTTCTGTTTTCAGTTTGAGATTTTAAGAGATGAAAATATTTTTTTTCCGATGCTTCTACCTCTCCATTAAATATCCAGGCATCCGATTTATAATTAAGCTCAGAATAAGAGTAATCTGCAAATTCTTCAGAAAAATATAACGATTTCTGGAAAGGCAATTGAAAATATATAGAGTAAAATTCATTCAAGGCTTGGTGGTTCACAAACATACTCAACAATGTTTTGGAATTGGCTTGTGTATCTTGCCACTTCTTAAACACAAGGTTACTTGAGTAAGTGCTTCCATTTAACTTAGCTCTTAAGGCATCTTCAATTAATGTAGGATGTTTAGAAACTAATAAATATGGGCTATTGTACACATAGTAAAACTCTTTTGTACCATTTAAATAATGGTATATGTTACTCCCTTCAAAAGCTCTTGCCTTTGCATAAACAACGGGTTGATCATCTACATTGAATAGTGTTGAAGGATCCTCGGGTTCAAAATTATTTAAACTTGTTAAGTATAAACATCCTGCGTTTTTTGCATTTAATTTCTGGCAGGCAATATAAATTTCTTGAGCATTAACACTGTTTTGCAGAAGAATATTTTGTTTGAGTAAGGATTCGAGTTCTAAACTTTCTTGAATAAAATCTGAAAATAATAGGCTTGGTATATTTTGGTCATTCTTAAATATATCCTGAAGATCACTTTCGTATTTTAAACTAACTACAAGTGCGTTATTAGTTGATATGTAAGAAAAAATATCTTTGTTATTGTTGATATTTAGTGAACTTCGAAAGTAAAAATAAGCCATTGAAATAATTATCGTTAATAAGGCAGATATTATCCAAACAGCTTTCTTCATTTTATCGAGTATAAATTCACACAAAAATAGTCTGAATTAATGATACTACTTCGTAATCAAACGATTCAGTTTTCAACATTTGTGATTCCGAAGATATCGTTTTCAAATGATTATATTTGTTTTATAAATTTAAAGATGAAAAAATTAGTATTGATGGGAAGTATAATGGCTGCGATAGCTGTTATTATTGGCGCCTTCGGTGCACATGCCTTAAAACCATTGTTAACTGCAAACCAATTGCAAAGTTATGAAACAGGTGTGAAATATCATTTAGTGCATAGTTTAGGAAATATACTAATTGCTATTTTATATCATCAAACTAAAATAAAATTATTTAAAACTGCCGGAATGTTAATGTTTATAGGCCTTATTCTATTTTCTTTTTCTATTTATTTATTGGCAACTAAAGACTTATTTGGCATAAGTTCATGGACATTCTTAGGCCCTATAACCCCTATGGGTGGTTTGTTAATGATTTCTGCTTGGGTATTAATTTTTATTGGCGCTTTTAACATTAAAAATGACTGAGTTAAGTTTTTCAAAGTACGATACTTATGCTGATGTAATTTTACCATTAGCCTTGCCCCAAAGTTTCACGTATAGGGTAAGTATTGAAGCTATTGAAAAAATTAAAGTAGGCTCTAGGGTTATTGTACCCTTTCAGGGTAACCGTTTGCACACAGGAATTGTAGAGCGAATACATACAAATGCACCACAACACTATACCGCAAAATATATTTTAAATGTATTAGACGATGAGCCTATTTTACATTTAAAACAATTAGAACTTTGGAATTGGATTGCTAAGTACTATGCCTGCCACGTTGGTGAAGTAATGAATGCAGCCTTACCAAGCGCTTTAAAATTAACAAGTGAAACAAAAGTTATAATTAATAAGCACGCGGAATTTGATATAGATGAACTAAATGAGAAAGAGTATTTACTTATTGAAGCCATCCAAATTCAAGATTTTATAACGATACAAGACATTCAAAAAATACTCGACCAGAAGACAGTGATGCCCCTCATCAAACAAATGATTCAAAAAGGGTATATCTATTTAGAAGAAGAAATACAAGAAAAATACAAAGCCAAAACGTTTAAACATATAGTTCTCAAACCTTTGTACTTAGAGGAGGGAATGATAAAAATTCTGTTCGACGAATTAGAGAAAAGGCCAAAGCAAATTGAAGTTTTGCAAGCGTATTTGAGACTAAAAAAAGAACATGAATTTGTAAGCCCTAAATTAATTACTGATTTAGGGGCAAGCGCTTCTGCAGTGCAAACTCTTATTAAAAATGAGGTATTTGACTTAGAAGAAACAGAAATTAGCAGAATTGAGAGTACCATTTCAGAGGAACAAAATGTATTTATTTTAAACGACGAACAACACGATGCATTAGTAGAAATTAAAGAAGCCTTTGATTTGCGAATGCCTGTATTGCTATATGGCATTACTTCTTCTGGCAAAACGATTGTATTTATTGAGCTTATTAAAGAGCAATTGTTAAAAGGGAAACAGGTATTAATTTTAGTTCCAGAAATTGGCTTAACCGCTCAACTTATAGAGCGCTATAAAAAACATTTTGAAGAAGAAATTGGGGTTTATCACTCCCGATATACCGAGAACCAACGTGCAGAAGTTTGGCAACAAACGTTAAAAAGTACCTTCAAAATAATTTTAGGAACCAGGTCTTCCATTTTTTTACCTTTTGAGAACTTAGGATTAATAATTGTAGATGAAGAACACGACCCATCTTACAAACAAAACGAACCAAACCCAAGGTACAATGCCCGCGATGTGTCTATTTATTTGGCACACCATTATTCGGCAAATGTAATACTTGGATCGGCTACACCTTCTATAGAATCTTATTACAATAGCATTCAAAAAAAATATAGATTAGTAGAATTAAAAAACAGATTTGGTACCGCTCAATTACCTGAAACCACTATTGTTGCCTTGCAAAACGATTTAGAGAAGGACTCCCCTCAACAATTATTTGGAAAAACATTGTTAGGAGAAATTGAAATTCGATTAGCGAAAAAAGAACAAGTAATTTTATTCCAAAACAGAAGAGGTTATGCTCCATTTTTACATTGCCACCAATGCGGGCACAGTCCACAATGCACGCAATGCGATGTGAGTTTAACCTACCACAAATGGAAAAACGAACTCCGTTGCCATTACTGTGGTTACCATACACCGGTTATAAAGGCATGCCCTAGCTGTGGTTCCGCTCATCTACAAATGATGGGCTTGGGTACAGAAAAAATTGAAGAAGAATTACAAGTATATTTTCCGGAGGCACGCATTGCTCGAATGGACTTAGATACTACACGTAAGAAAAACACCTTACAAGAGTTAATAAACGATTTTGAAAACGGAGAAATAGATATTTTGGTGGGCACACAAATGGTTACAAAAGGATTAGATTTTGAAAAGGTAACTTTAGTAGGCATTATACAAGCAGATAGTTTAATTAATCATCCTGATTTTAGATCGCATGAGCGTGCCTTTCAATTAATAGAACAAGTGAGCGGCAGAGCTGGCAGAAGAACTGAACGAGGGAAAGTTATTATTCAAACTAACAAACCTGATCATCCAATTTTACAATTAGCTTCAAGGCATGATTATGATAGTTTCCTTCGGCAGCAGCTTACAGAACGCAAACAATTTTATTATCCACCTTTTGTACGCTTAATAGAAATTACCTTAAAACATAAAGACTCACATAAAGTACAAAGAGCAGCACAACTACTAGCTAAAGAGTATAAACAACTGTTTACGGCTAAAAGTGTACTCGGACCAGAATTCCCAGTAATAAGCAAAGTACGCAATCAATACATCCAAAAAATTGTATTAAAATTAGATCGCCTAACAGTAAACTTAGAAAAAAGCAAAGAAATTGTTCGGATTAAAATTGCTGAACTTAAAAGCAATAAAGAGTTTAGTGCATGTACAGTATTGATTGATGTAGACCCAATCTAGTGTGCTAGTATGCTAGTGTGTTAGTGTGCTA